>JAHECI010000054.1 GCA_024641825.1 Desulfobacterales bacterium
GAAATCGAAAAAAGTTTCAATGGGTAAAAGTGCTAGAATAATGTTATTTGGGATTAATGGTAAAATTTGGGTTGAAGATAAAATTAAAAAATGGATAACATCCTTTAAAAACCAACCTTCCAAAATTCCATTGTTCCATGTTGGGGGAAACCGTTAAAGCTTCAAAAATAGTTTCATATTTTCATTAAATTGTAGAAATTTCGAAACGTTTAATTATTTTTCATCGGAGGAACATTATGTCAAAAAAACTTAAAACCATACTCATCATCGTGGGTGTCATTTTAGTGGTCGGTTTCATGGTGTTCGGCAAAATTATCGCCGAGTACAACCGAGTGATTGCCATGGATGAAAACGTTAAAGGGAAATGGGCCCAGGTGGAAAACCAGTTAAAGAGAAGATATGACCTGATTCCCAATCTTGTTGAAACGGTAAAAGGGTATGCAGCGCATGAAAAGGAACTGTTCGAAAATATCGCCCAGGCCCGAACGCAATACTTTCAAGCAAAAGATGTAAAAGGCAAGATCAACGCTTCAAACCAGCTTGAAGGGGTACTTTCAAGGCTTCTTTTGCTCCAGGAAAGATACCCGGTTCTCAAGGCCAATGAATCGTTTCTCAAGCTACAGGACAGTCTGGAGGGGACTGAAAACAGAATTGCCGTGGAACGGAAACGATACAATGAGTCCGTTCAGATTCTGAACACATATATCCGTACATTCTTCGGAAGATTTTATGCCATGTTCGCAGGGGTCTCAAAAGCAGAATACTATGAAGTGCCCGAGGCTGAACAAGCAGCCCCTAAAGTGAAATTCTAATAACATTTAATCCCGCTAACGCGGGAATAAAGATTCAAAAATTATTCACCGGACGTTTTTGAAATGACGCTTTGTCCGTTGGACCTTATCGGGCGCAAAATATGTCTTTTTTACAACACACTCCCGCGATGATCCGGATGATCATCGTATTTATTTTTGTGCTTTTTTTGATCAGAAAAAAGCTCTCACTGGGTCATGCCTTTATGCTGGGGGCTGTGGTATTAAGCTTTTTTTTCGGTTTGCAACCCAGGGCAATGATCGGGTCCATGGCCCACTCCATCGTATACCCGAAAACCGTGTCTCTGGCACTTATCGTTTCGTTGATTTTGGTCCTCAGCAGCAGCATGGAACTTTCGGGTCAAATGGAGAGGATGCTGAAGAAGTTCAGGGGCTTAATCAAAAATATCAGAGTAAATCTTATCATCTTTCCGGCCCTGATCGGGCTTTTGCCGATGCCGGGCGGTGCTGTTTTTTCCGCGCCCATGGTAAAAGACCTGGGAACCCGGTACGATCTTTCCGGCGACAACCTCAGTTTTATCAATTACTGGTTTCGTCACATCTGGGAATACTGGTGGCCGTTGTACCCCGGTGTTCTGCTGGCCACGGTTATGGCGGATATTAATCTTCTCAATTTTATGGCCTTTATGTTCCCCATAACCCTTTTGGCGGTCTTCTTTGGCTACCTGCCGTTAAAGGATCTCGGTCAAACAACGGGAAACGATCCGAGCCGGGATTCCAATATAGCGGCATGGCCCTTTTTCAAGGAGTTGATACCGATTCTCCTGGTTATAATTCCGGGACTTGGAGCGGGGATACTGTTTTCTTTTATGTTCCCAACCCTTTCTATTTCCAAAGAAGCGGGGTTAATCCTTGCCCTTTTTGGGGCCATCGGATGGGTCTGGTCCACAAATAATTTAACCCAAAAGCAAATATGGTCCGTGATTCGCAACCCTCAAAATTTAAACATGATGTACATCGTTGCATCAATTTTAATTTTTAAGGGAATTCTAGAAGACAGCCATGCGGTGGGAGAGATTAGTCAGGAATTGTTACATCTTAAAGTTCCGCTGATGTGGATTGCCGTTATACTTCCGTTTTTAGTGGGGCTCATTACCGGCCTTACCATTGCATTTGTCGGGGTGACGCTGCCGATACTTATCCCGCTGATTCACTCCCTTGGGGAAACCGGTTTTATGTTACAGTATCTCATGCTGACCATCGTTTGCGGCTTTTCAGGTGTGCTCCTTTCCCCGCTTCACCTGTGCCTTATCCTGTCCAATGAATATTTCAACACGCGTATGGGCGACGTATACCGGCATCTTTGGCGGTTGTGTGTTTGCCTCATGGGCTCGGGAATCGTTTATTTTTGGATATCCCGTTGGATATTAAAATTGATATGATCGATCTTAAGACCGGCGGCATTTTAGAACCATCCCTCATTTTCCGCATGCAGAATGGCTTGATGATGCCTTTGGGACCGATAATCAGAAGCAAACTGAAAAGGAGCCTCACATGACCACAGAAATAACGTATCAGAGCAAACCTTGGTTGGCCAATTATGAAAAAGGTGTACCGGAAAATATCGACTACGAGGAAATATGCCTGCCGATGATTCTTGAACGGACGGCCCGCCGGTTTCCGGATAAAATGGCACTGCTCTTTCAGGGATATCGGCTTAACTATCGTGAACTCAATGATATGGTCGCCCGTTTTGCCGCCGCCCTGAGTGCCTTTGGTATCCATAAAGGCGATCGTGTGGCGGTCCTGCTGCCAAACGTTATCCCCTGTGTCGTTGCCTATTACGCCATCTTAAAGATCGGCGGCATCGCGGTGATGAACAATCCGCTGTATTCTGATCGGGAACTTGAACATCAACTCAACGATTCCGGTTCAAAAATTCTCATTACCATAGACCTGTTGGGCAATCGCATGATCGACCTTCGCCCAAAAACAAACATAAAACAGATTGTCTATACGTCCATCGGCGATTATCTCCCGTTTCCCCAGAACCTTCTGTTTCCCCTGGTGGCTAAAAAGAAAAACCTGGCTGCAGATGTAAAAGCCGCTGACAATGTTTATAAATGGAAGGAGCTTCTGGCGAAAAGCCCCCCCGCACCACCCGATGTGGGACTTTCCTTTGATGATGTGGCCATGTATCAGTACACCGGCGGCACCACCGGCGTTTCAAAAGGCGCCATGCTCACCCACGGCAATCTGAGCAAGCAGGTTCAACAGTGTGACGCATGGTTTCCGACATACCATAAAGGGGATGAAGTCATGCTGGGCGCTCTCCCGATTTTCCATGTCTTCGGACTTTCATGTGCCATGAACTTTGCCATACACATGGGATGGGGGCATATACTGATTCCAAAACCCCAACCCAAACCCCTCCTCGATGCCATCAAAAAGTACAAACCCACCTTTACGCCCCTGGTACCGACCATGATCATCGGAATGCTGAACCACCCGGATATCGACAGGGTGGATATGACGTCCATCAAGGGATGCTTTTCAGCCAGTGCACCGCTTCCGCTGGAAGTAATGCGTGATTTCGAGAACAAGACCGGTGCTGTCATCGTGGAAGCCTATGGCTTGACAGAAACGTCGCCTGGAACCCACGTAAACCCCTGTGTGTATGAAAAGCGGAAAGTCGGAAGTATCGGAGTTCCGATTTCCGACACAGAATGCAGAATTGTAGATCTGACGGACAGACAAACAGACGTTCCGGTTGGGGAAACCGGTGAGATACTGGTGAAAGGCCCCCAGGTCATGAAGGGTTACTGGAACAATCCCGAAGAAACAGCCAATACCCTGATCGACGGCTGGCTCCATACCGGAGATATCGGTAAAATGGATGAAGAGGGTTATTTTTATATCGTCGACCGTAAAAAGGATATGATCATCTCCGGCGGCTTCAATGTTTATCCCCGGGATATTGAAGAAGTGTTTTACGAAAACCCCAAGGTCCAGGAAGCGACGGCGATTGGGATACCGCACCCGACTCGGGGCGAATCGGTCAAAGTCTTTGTTGTGATCAAGCAAGGAGAAACGGCCACCCAGGAAGAGCTCATCGAATATTGCGAAGGCAAAATCGCCAAGCATAAATTCCCCACCGAGGTGGAGTTCAGAAACGAACTGCCTAAAACCAATGTGGGAAAAATTTTGAAAAAGACTCTCAGGGAAGAAGAGACGGCAAAAAGAAAAAACAGAGGATAATATTTTATCTTCCCCATCCGGGCAGCGGAACCCTATTGAAAATGTGCCTGGCCTTTATTTCCTGGCGCCGTGTGCTTTTTCCCCCGACAGCCAGCGGTAGGGTTTCCAGTAAATATGACGCAGCCACTGCACTGCAGAACGTCCTTTTTCCCCCATGTTATCGAACAGGGTGTAAAGGGTCGGCACCACCAGCAAGGTAAGAAAGGTGGCGACCATGAGGCCGAAAATCACCACAATGGCCATGGACCGCCACCACTGGCTCGACTCACTCACCCAGGAAATCGCCAGATTACGGAAGTCGAAGGAAACACCGGTCACCATGGGGACCAGGCCCAGAATCGTGGTAACGGCGGTGAGCAGCACCGGCCTGAGCCGGGTGGCCCCGGCTCTGATGACCGCTTCTTCGAGGGCCAGCCCCCGTTCCCTCAACCGGTTGATGTAGTCGATGAGAACGATGGCATTGTTCACCACCACCCCGGCAAGGGAGATCACCCCGACGCCGGTCATGATGATGCCGAACGGCTGCTTGAACAGCGCCAGCCCCAGAAAGGCACCGCCCAGGGAAAGAATCACCGATGTCATAATAATAAAGGGCTGGGACACCGAGTTGAACTGACTGACAAGGATTAAAAAGATCAGGAAACAGGCAATCACAAAGGCCTTGGTCAAAAAATCCTCGGACTCTTGCTGAAACTCGTTTTCACCCGTGAACCCGATGGTATAGCCGGGTGGCAGGTGGTATTGTTTCAAAAGCGCTTCGGCCTGGGCCCGGGCCACCGGACCGGGAATTTTGGTTTCGTCCACATTGGCTTTAACCGTCACCACCCGCTGGTTGTTGATCCGGACGATGTCGCCGATACTGCCGCTGTATTCCACCGTGGCCAGGGTCGACAACGGAACCATCTCGCCATTGGGTGTGGGGATCATCAACTCCCGGAGCACATCGGTGACCCGACGGTCTGCCTCGGGCAATTGCACGGTGATGTCATAATCTTCATCCCCCTCACGGAACGACGAGACATCGAGGCCGTTGTAAGCTGTTTTCAGTGCAAACCCGATCATGTCGGTGGTGAGGCCGAACAGGGCCGCCTTCTGTCGGTCGACCACCACCTTGACCGAGGGGGTGCCCTCGACAAAGTCATCGCGGATGTCTTTGACGTGGGGGATACGGGAAATGATGGTCCGAATTTTTTTGGCCGTGTTCCCCAGAACCTGGAGATCATTGCCGGCAATCTCTATATTGATGGGTGCGCCGGTGGGCGGCCCCTCTTCCTGCATGGCCACGGTAATTCGCCCTCCGGGAATATTTTTAACCCGTTCGCGAATGACATCGACGGTGTCTGACGACGATGTCTTGCGTTCCTCCAGGTCCAGGAACCGAATCCCCACATGGTTGGGTGCATTGGCGTCAAAGATCGAACTCTTGGAAGAAGTTACCGCCTTGACATAGATGTTCTCGATGTTGCCGAGATCGCTGGGACCTGAAAAATTTTCGCCGTCGGCTTTTTCATGGGTCTTGGGCAAAAGGGCCTGCTGATATTGCCGGCTGTTCCCGGCCGTCGGGCCGAACAGGTCTTTTTCTGAAATACCGGCCACCGCCATTTCAATCCGCTGCATGATCCGGTCAATATAGTCGATATCCGCGCCCTCCGGGACATCGACGTTGACGTACATGGACTTTGGCTGGATGTCCGGAAAAAATTCCACCGGTTTTTCAATCCCCACCGCCAACAGCCAGGTCTGGAAAAAGAGAATCAAAACGGCAACGGCAAATCCCACCACAATAAACGGTCGACGCAGCGCAAAGGCAAGAACTTTCGAATAGGATGTCAGCAGTCTGCCTTTGATCCTCAACGGTTTTTCACCGGCGGCCTCGATCTCTTCGGCACTTAACACGTCCTCCCGGTGGCTGTCCTTTTTGGTCTTCATAAAAAACGAAGCCAATGCCGGATTAATCACCATGGCCACAAACAGACTCGAAGAGAGGGTGACGATCAGGGTCAGCGGGAGATAGCTCATAAATTCCCCCATGATTCCGGGCCAAAAAAGCATGGGGGAAAAGGCGGCCAGTGTTGTCAGGGTGGAACCGATCACCGGATAGGCGACCTCGGACGTGGCCCGTTTGGCCGCTTCGATCCGGGATACGCCCTGTTCCATATAACGATAAATATTTTCAATGATGACAATGGCGTTGTCAACCAACATCCCCAGGGCCAGGGTCAAGGAAAAGAGCACCACCATATTCAGCGTAATTCCCATGATATGAAGCACAATAAACGACAGCAGCATGGAAAAAGGGATGGCCAGGCTCACCAGAAATGCGTTTCGCAACCCTAAAGCAAAAAAGAGAACGACCACGACCAGGATAAGACCCGAAAGGATGTTGTTTTCAAGATCGGCAACCATGTTCTTGATGTCTTTGGCCTTGTCCATGACCTTGACGATCTCGGTGTTGCTGGGCCAGGCCGGTTGTTGTTTGGCGATGAGCCGGTCGATTTGGTTGGTGATTTTAATGATGTTTTCACCCGAGCGTTTTTTAACGGCGATGTTCACGGCAGAACGGCCGTCCAATCGGGATCTGCTGGTTTCTTCCTTGAAGCCGTCCACCACCCGGGCGAGGTCCTTCAGGTAAACCGGTTGGCCGTTATGGGTGCCCATGATCAGATTATAAATCTCGGAAGGCGTTCGAAATTCACCGGGCACCCGCAGCTGAAACCGGCCGTCGCCCATTCGGATGGCACCGCCGGAGGTGTTCTGGTTTTCGCTGTACAGAATCTGCTGGAAGGTGGGGATGGACATCCCGTAATAAGCGAGTTTTTCAGGAAAGACCTCCACCCTGATTTCCCGCTCCAGGCCACCGGTCACTTCCGCTTCGAGCACCCCGGGAATGGCCTCGATATCATCCTTGAGATCGTCGGCGATGTCCTTGAGTTTGGCCAATCCACAGCTTCCGCTCATGGAAAAGACCACGATGGGAAGCTCGGAAAAATTCACTTCAAAGACCGAGGGGTCATTTTCCAGATCCGTGGGCAGTTCACTTTTAGCCTCGTCCACCTTGTCTTTGACATCCTGTAGGGCTTTGTCGATGTCCGTGCCGGTGACGAATTCGATATTAATCGAGGAAAGCCCCTCACTACTCACCGACTGAATTTTTTTGACACCGTCCAACCCTTTGAGTTTTTTCTCGATCTCAATG
The DNA here is from genome assembly GCA_024641825.1 of Desulfobacterales bacterium. Lineage (GTDB taxonomy): Bacteria > Desulfobacterota > Desulfobacteria > Desulfobacterales > UBA11574 > JAAXQD01. The sequence goes on from JAHECI010000054.1 coordinate 7,225, forward strand.
GTGACTGCGGTCTCCATATCCGTGGGGGAGACCCCCCGGTAGTCCGTGGTAACAAAGACGTTGGGGATGGTGATATCCGGGTCGGACTCCCGGGGCAGCACATTGTAGCAATAGACCCCGAAGACGAGAATAATCACGGCAAGCACCATCACGGTGATACCTTTGTTGACAGCCGTATCGGAAACGATCATAGCCGTGCACCCTCTTTGCCGGAAACGATTCGGACGATGTTCACCCGCTGTCCGTCCTCTACGTTTCGGTGGCCTTCGACGATGACCCGATCTCCCGGTACAAGCCCTTCTTTAATCTGGACGCGCCAGTCTTCGAGGATGCCCAATTTCACGGGCCGTCGCTGGGCCACACCGTCTCCCTCCACATAGACATACTGTTCACCGTTGCGCGTGATCACCGTATACAGGGGGATGCTGATGCTGGCCGCTGCCACTTTTTTTACGATCTCCGCCCGAACGAACATGCCCGGCAGCAGCATGCCGTCAGGGTTGTCAATGGCCAGTTCCAGGTTGTAGAGACGGGCGGCGTTATCCGGTGATGCGGTGAGAACCTGCTTGCGGCCGTCAACGATACGGTCGTTCAAGGCCTGGACCGTGAGCTTCACGGTGTCGATGTTTCGCACCGTGGCCACGTCCGACTCGGGGATGCCGATGATGGCCTTAACCCGATCGATTTTGAGGATCCGGGCAATGGGATCGGCCACGCTCAAGAGCAACCCTTTCTTGGCGTCCAACCGCCGGATCACACCGGACATGGGTGCGGTGATGTTGCATCGGGAAAGTCTCAGTTCGGCATTCTTCATTTGAGCCCGGGTGGTCTGAACCTGGGTTTCAATATTTTCAAGCTCCGCTTTGGGGATCAGGTTCTTTTCAAATAACTTTTCCAATCGTTTCAGATTCGCGAAAGCCAGCCGGTACGAAGCCCTGGCGGCGTCGAGGGCGATCTGGTAATCGGCGGGATCGATACGGGCGATGATCTCGCCCTGGGCCACCGGATCGCCTTCCACAACCCGCACTTGGATTACTTCGCCGCTGATTTTGGCAAGGAGTTCGAGATCGGTCCACGGCTCAATAATGCCCGGGAGATTGATCCGGTCACGTATGATGCCGGGCTGTACATCCAAAAGCACCACATTGGTGGCCGGCCGCTCGTTGGCCATCGCTTCGGCCTGTGCAGCGGCGATCCGCGTCTTCTTGGCATTGATCACCGAAAAAAGGCTGACAATTAAAACAACGGTCACGGTCAGCAGGAGTAGGGGCAGGGCATTCCAGATCTTTTTTACAATCCTGCCTCGTCGGGTTTGCGGCGCTATATCCTTTGGGTGCATCGTATTTCCCTCTTTTTCATATCCTGTTGTCCGTTGCCGGGAGCAAGCCCTTCCATTGCCTGCCTCAAAAGCTTTTGAAGGGCGAGTTCAATTTCCTGTTCGCTTTGGAAACGGCGTTCGTACCAGGCGGACAAAACAAGGAGGTAAAAGGCATAAAAATGGCCCGAAATATAAAGAATCTCTAGGTCGTCGCGCAGCTCTCCCCGCGACATTGCCTTGGTAAGGATTTCGCCCAGAGCGCTGAGGTACCGTTCGGAAAGGTCTTTCGATTTCTCTATGGTCAATTCCTTGGGAAAAACCATTTCTCTGGCGAGGATGCGACCGAAATTGAAATTTTTTGTAACATACCGAAACTGTGCCATAAACAACGTCAAAAGTTGTTTCTGTAGCGGGGCGTCCGGATCTCTTTTTTCAGCGAGATCCGTAAAAACAAAATCAACCTGATCTTCGCAAAAAGCCAGAAATATCTCGTTTTTGCTCTGGAAGTAGCCATAAATGGTGCTTTTGCCGACACCGGCTTCCTTGGCCAGTTGATGGACGCTTGTATTTTCAAAACCTTTTTCCGAAAAGAGCTTGATGGCTGCATCCATAATGGCCCGGCGTGTTTTTCTCTTTTTTATTGCTCTAAGACCGCTCACAATTTATCCTTTCATTAAAAGTCGACCGCAGTCGGGAATTTAATCACGGGAGCGGCTTTTGTCAACAAAAAAACCGACCGCAGTCGGATTTTTGGGCCCGGCACGAAATCCTTCCCCAAAGGTCCCCTTGGATTGGAAAGGCATTTTAACTGCCAAGCAGGATCAACTTCCTATATCATAGGGGGATTCCCCTATAAAAATAAGGTCTTCGCCCTATGGACGAATTTTCCTGAATATGAAAGTATTTTAAAATATCCGACATCTGCCCTGCATCAACGCATCTTCTGGAACATCGTTTTCCGCCGGCCGCATTTACGGTTACTTTTTTCCCCGAATTCAAAGGGGTATCGATTCGTCATTTCAACCCATTACTTAGAAGTTTATTAACACTCCGACATGGAGCAAATTCCATCAAGGCGGTTATTCCATGGGGAAATGCCTCAAAATGTGCTGATGTTGCTCTTAACAGGGCCGTACAGGTTCTGTTAAGAGCAACATCAGCCAACCAATCCAAAAGATCGATCTCGAAAATAGACCTATGAATCCGTGACGACGGTTTCGGGATCACGCCGCTTCGGGTTATCGGGTTCGGGGTGATCCGGAGCGAAAGGAGGGCGCTATGTATATTCCACAGGCAGATCTTTTTTGGGGTTTGAAACGGGATTTTGTAAAGGCGTTAATGGATATCGCTGAAAAAGAAACGTATAAAAAAGGACATTTTATTTTTCACAAAGGAGATCCCGCGACCGACTTCTATATCTTAATCAAAGGACGTGTCAGGCTGAGCATTGGTGAGGCGGGGGGGGTGACGTACACCGTCGATCATGCCGGCGAGGCTTTTGGATGGTCCAGTCTCATCGATCGGGATGTCTATTCTGCAACCGGAGAATGCTTGGGAGAGACCATACTTCAAAAATTTAACAAGAACAAGGTACATTCGATTCTGGAAAAAGACCCGGTCAACGGACTCATCTTCTTTAAGCGCTTTGCCGGAACCATCGGAAGCCGTTTGCTTTGGAGCTATAATATGCTCACAGCATCTTCTCAAGCGGGAATTTCCCCGTCTTTGGGAACAGAACAGATTCAAAAATCCGAAGCCATTGTTGAAGATACCACCTAAACTTCAACCCCAAGGGCATTATAGAAACTACCCATTTTCCATGCGCACGGATCTCTCACCTGCTGGAACGGTGGGAAATCCGCACGCATCGTCTGTTTAAAACCCCCGTCTTTCACAATAATCCATGATATTCCCTCCCTTAAATATTCCTTTTATCGGATAGAGATACGATGTATTAGCCCTTGACGATTTCGTATAATTTACTATGATTCATCAGACGAGACCTTTGAAAAATGTTCATTTTTGTTCAAGTTCAAGTCGAAGATCCCGGACTTTGAGCGGGGGAAGGCGAAAATTTTAACCACAGAAATACATTGAGTATTTCGAGGATTATAATTTGAGACTGACGCAGAAATTGGGCAAAAAGGGGCGTTTTGCAAAGGTCTCCAGGATTAATCCCTCAACGATGGAGCCGCTCCATGAAATCACACCAGGATGTATCGAAGATGTATATCAACGGTCAATGGGTCGCTGCAAAAAACCAGGCAACATTTCCCGTCTACAATCCGGCAAACGGCGAGAAAATCGGAGACGTTGCAGATGGAGACCGTGACGATGCCCAAAAGGCCATCCATGCCGCCCAGGAGGCCTTTGGCCCCTGGTCTGGCCGAACCGCCTATGCGCGTTCAAAATATCTATACACGGCATATCAGGTGATGATGGACCGCAAAGAACACTTGGCGCAGGTGATGACCCGGGAGCAGGGCAAGCCTCTGAAAGCCTCCAGAGGAGAAATACAGTACGGTGCAGACTTTTTGCTGTGGTATGCCGAAGAGGCGAAACGGATTTACGGGGAAACGATTCCGGCACCCCGTTCCGACCAGCGGTTTATCGTGTTGCGTCAGCCGGTGGGCGTCGTGGCGGCCATTACACCGTGGAACTATCCCATGTCCATGATTACACGCAAAGTGGCCCCGGCTCTGGCTGCAGGCTGCACCATCGTGTTGAAACCAGCCGAGGCCACCCCCTTATGCGCCGTCGAAATTTTCAAAATCTTTGAAAACGCAGGCATTCCCGGCGGGGTTGTCAATCTCGTCACCGCTTTAAATCCCGTCCCCATCGGTGAGGCCTTTACCACACACCCGATGGTCCGAAAGATTACCTTCACCGGGTCGACCCAGGTGGGTAAGATTCTGGCAAAAAAAGCAGCGGACCAGGTCAAACGTGTTTCCCTTGAACTCGGGGGGCATGCGCCGTTTATTGTTTTCGAGGATGCCGACCCGGTATATGCTGCCAAGGGTGCCGTGTTGGTCAAATTTCTCAATACCGGACAAGCCTGCATCAGTCCCAACAGAATCTTTGTGCATCAAAGCATCATCGAACCGTTTATCGAGGAATTTAAAAGCCGGGTATCCAAAATGCGGGCGGGCAGCGGTTTTGAAGACGGCGTGAGCATTGGTCCGCTGGTTAACGATGCCGCCGTTCAGAAGGTAGAAGGACAGGTGACCGACGCAGTGGACCAAGGTGCAACATTGATTTGCGGCGGCCGTAGACTGACGGATGATAATCTTGATAAGGGCTTTTTTTACGCCCCGACGATTCTGGGTGATGTCACACCGGAAATGCTGATTTACCGAGAGGAGACTTTCGGCCCGGTAGCGCCTATTATTGCATTTGACAGCGAAAAAGAGGTTCTGGACATGGCCAATGATACCCATTACGGTCTGGCCGCCTATGTCTATACCAAAAGCCTATCCCGGGCCATGCGAATGTTCGAGGCGTTGCGATTCGGTATCGTCGGTATCAACGATATTAATCCCACCGCAGCAGCGGCGCCCTTCGGCGGGATAAAGGAGAGCGGCATCGGACGCGAAGGCGGGCGTGAAGGGATTGCCGAATACCTTGAAACCAAACTGGGTGGATTTTCCGTATAACGACAGTGAATAAAAAATGCGTTAATACGCCTTAAAAAACATTCCGTTTCAAAGAAAAAAATTTCCATAGGGCTTAAAAAGGAGCTGTAAAAACATGAGCAAACCTGCAAACCCATTAAAGACGCGGCATAAATTTCTTGATTTTCTTTACTGGAATCTGGTTGTTTCCGTACCGTTTATTACCGCTTGTATCGCCATCGGAAAAAATTCAATCTTATGGCTAATTTCATATATCATCATCTGCCTTTTACTTGTGGCAGTCCTATACAAATTTTACTGCACCCATTGTCCCCATTACATTCAAAGTGACAAAACTCTAAAGTGTATGTTTTTTTGGGGCATTCCGAAATTTTTTAAGCCGGAATCCGGTCCGTTAAGCTTTTTAGACAAGGCCGTGGCCATTGTTGCGACGCTGATTATTGTATTGCTTCCAGTTTACTGGTTATGGTTACAGCCGGGTTTGTTGGTTATCTATCTTCTCTCCGTGGGGGTTATTGCCACGACTTTAAAAAGATATGAATGCAGGCGATGCACTTATTTTCAGTGTCCGTCAAACAGTGTGCCGGAAGATTTGCAGCCTTAGCACTATAACCCGGCCTCGGCTTCCACTTCAGCCGCGATTCCCGTCCAGTCGTCATTGGCACGCCCATGGGCCATGGCCGCTGCAAAACGATCTTCCAATACCCGGGCAAAACGCATCGGTGTCTGGCTGTCCGTGGCGGTTTCTGCAATCAACCGGACATCCTTATGCCCCAAATGAAGTTTGAACATGGGTTCCCTATATTTTTTTTCGATGATCTGCCGTCCATAATTCTGATAGATGGGACATGCAAACAGCGTACTCCCGACGGCTTCCAGAAGGTCATTCGGGTCAGCACCGTTTTTGGAAACAAAGGTAAATGCTTCTGCCAAAGCCTCGATGGACGAGGCGATCAGAAAGTTGGCGGCCAATTTGTTGACGTTGGCATCTGCCGGATTGTCTCCGAAATCAAAAACCTTCATGCTGATGGCCGCTAACAATGATGTTGCCCTTGCTTTGGCTGCGGGTTCACCGGCAATGAAATAAGATTGTTTTTTCCCCGCAACGGCATCGGGACGTCCCATTACCGGTGCTGCAATGTAGTGGCCGCCAAATGATCTCTGCTGTCGGGCAAGCCGTTCGGCGGTCTTGGGCAAGATGGTGCTCATGGAAATATGAATCCCCTCTGGCCCCAGACGCTCGGCCAATTCTCCGTTTTCACCGACCACAGCGGCCAGTGCCCTGTCGTCTGACACGCAGCTCATGACGATTCCACCCGGTTCAGCGACATCCCAAGGGTGGGTCTTGACTTTTGCCCCCAGCTCGACTAGAGATGAAGCCTTTTCAGGGGTTCTATTATAAACAGTTAACGGGTGTCCCGCCTTCAGCAGGTTGATTGCCATGGGGCTGCCCATCATCCCCAGACCGATAAATCCGATGTTCTGTTTTTTTTCCATGCGTGCACCTCTTGTGTGATTTTAACTTTGATGAACTCGTAAAAAGATGAAATAGATGGTTTTGTCCTATCTTAACAAATCAGATGGGGATTTTGAACCGAAAAAACCATGGTTGAAGGAACCCGGTCGTTCGTCGCTTTTTCAACGTTCTTTATGAGAAACCCGGAAGGGTCCCCCTGTCCCGGAACATAAAAAAACACGCTATGACGCTATGACGGGACGAGTGAACCGGTCAAATTCATGCCAGAAAACCGACCGGACGGCATCTGTCTCAACGAGAATTTCAT
>JAHECI010000349.1 GCA_024641825.1 Desulfobacterales bacterium
TTGATATAGAGACCAGTCTGAGATTTCGACCCAGCTTTTTTCCTTTTACCGAGCCAAGTGCCGAAGTCGACATCCGATGCGTTATATGCAAAGGCAAGGGCTGCAGGGTATGCTCAAAAACGGGCTGGCTGGAAGTTCTGGGGTCCGGCATGGTTCATCCGGCTGTTTTTGAAAACGTTGGATACGATACAACCCGATATACCGGATTCGCTTTCGGAATGGGAGTGGAACGGATTGCCATGTTGAAATACGGTATTGACGACATCCGAAAGTATTTTGAAAATGATCTAAGGTTTTTAAAGCAATTTTAAAAGGTAAAAATGAAGGTCAGCTTAAGCTGGTTAAAAGAATACGTTAGCATTAACCTGGATACAAATCATCTGGCTGATGCTCTCACCATGGCCGGACTTGAAGTTGAGGCTGTTTCGGACCGATACGATTATTTGAACAGTGTTCATGTGGGCCGGATTGTCAATATTGATCCCCATCCGAATTCCGAAAAGCTGAAACTCTGTAGCGTAGATATCGGTACGGATATCATTTCTGTGGTTTGCGGAGCTCCCAATGTCAAAACAGATATGTTTGCACCGTGCGCCCTTCCAGGAACCAGTTTCCCAAGAGGAACCGCTCTCGAAAAAAGTATTATCCGTGGAGAAACCTCGGAAGGAATGCTTTGCAGCGAACTCGAATTGGGCCTCGGCAGCAACGGCCATGGCATTATGGAGCTGGGAGACTATCTATCGGTAGGCGATTCCCTGAATAAGGCCCTGGGACTGTCAGACCCGGTATTGGAAATCGATCTGACGCCCAACAGACCGGACTGTCTCAGTATCATCGGAACAGCACGCGAAATTGCCGCCATTGAGAATAAAAAGGTAACCTATCCTAAAATTTCTATGCCGGAGTCTATAAGTGATATTTCCAATCACACCTCAGTGACAATAATGGCTCCCACCCTTTGTCCGCGATATGCCGCCAGCTTAATTTTCGATATTACCGTCGGTCCCTCTCCTTTTTGGCTTCAGGACCACTTGGTTTCAGTAGGTTTAAAACCAATCAATAACATTGTGGATATTACCAACTTTGTTATGATGGAGACCGGCCAGCCGCTGCATGCCTTTGATTTCGACCGTCTTGACGAAAACCGGATTGTCGTGCGAGCGGCTCAAGAAAACGAGACCTTCATCACTCTGGACGGGAAAGAACGCCGTCTTGATCCGGAAATGCTGATGATTTGTGACGGAAAAAAACCGGTGGCCATGGCAGGTGTCATGGGCGGTCTGAATTCAGAAGTTGAAGATACCACAACAAATATTCTTCTTGAAAGCGCATATTTTGATCCGGTTTGCATTCGAAAAACGTCTAAAAAAACCGGCCTGAACACTGATGCTTCCCACCGTTTCGAACGCGGCGTGGACCCCAACGGAACCATTACTGCATTAAACCGGGCAACACAACTCATTACTGAGCTCGGCGGCGGCAAATGTATTAAAGGGGTCATCGATGAATATCCGCTTCCCTTTTCTGAAACAACCATCGATATCAGCACCCGGCGCTTAAACCGACATCTGGGTACCCGGCTGGATACCGCCGCCATAGAAAAATATCTAAAGTCCATTGAATTTGAAGTTAAAAAAATAGATGAGGACAAACTTCAGGTGACGCCACCCTCCTGCAGGGTCGATATCAGAAGATTTGAAGATATTTCGGAAGAAATTGCCCGGCTATTCGGCTACAATAACATCGAAACAACGTTTCCACTGATACCTGCCGACGCCAGACATCCCGACAAAAAAATTGATTTAAGGGACCGAACAAAAGTACTGATGACCGGTCTGGGATTCAGTGAAGCCATTAATTACAGTTTTATCAGCAGACAGTCATGCGACCAGCTTGAACTTCCACCAGATGATCCTAAAAGAAAAATGATGGACATCCTCAATCCGATCTCTGAAGACCAGGCGGTTATGCGAACATCTCTCATCCCGGGTCTTCTGGAAACGATGAAGTTCAATATATCGGTACAAAATAAAAATCTTAAGCTTTTTGAGATCGGCCATGTCTTTTTTCACACAGGCCAAAAGGACAATCAGCCTGATGAAGTTGAAATGCTGGCAGGGCTCTGGACAGGAACCAGAATCGATTCGACCTGGTCCTCCAAGGAGATTAATTGTGATTTTTATGATATAAAAGGTGTGCTTGAAGAGCTCTTAAGAAACCTCGGAATTGTAAAAACCACATTTACGCGGATGCCGCCGGAATTCTGTGTATATACAAGACCTGGATTTGCGGCACGAATCCTTGATGAAAATAAACCGATAGGACTTGTGGGAGAAATCCATCCAAAAGTACTTCGAAATTACGATTTGAAGCAAACGGCATTTATCTTTGAGATGGACTTCGACCGGCTCATTCAATGGGTTCCGGACACGAAATCCGCCATCCCCATCCCAAAATTTCCGGCAACATCAAGAGATATCACACTTATCATTGACAATGATATTGAAACGTATAAAATTATACGAACCGTCGAAATGCTCAAAGAAAAACTGGTGGAGAATTTATATCTGTTTGATGTTTTTACTGGGGATCCGATTCCAATAGGGAAAAAAAGTGTCTCCTTTAGAATAACCTATCGATCTGCAGAAGAAACCCTGGAGGATAACAGGGTTAATCATATTCATAAAACCATTACCAACCAGCTCATTAAAACGTTTGATGCAACCTTGCCGGCCGAATAGTTTTTGTTAAGTGTAAAGAATCCCCCGCGATGCGGGGCAGGCATGGCCCATTGAAAATCCCGCCCTGGCGGGGAAGGATCAGGTTTTTCAAGGCAAAATTAATATGCAGAACGACACCTCCTATCAAAAAGAATTGCCGGACAAACTTTACTTCAAGGTTGGAGAAGTCAGCTCGATTGTCGGTGTCCCGGCATATGTTCTAAGGTTTTGGGAGTCTGAGTTTAAAAAGATAAATCCCAAACGAACCTCCTCGGGTCAGAGATTGTACAGGAAAAAAGATGTAGAGCTGATTCTCTGGATCAAGCATCTCTTATATGAAAAAAAATTCACCATTGAGGGCGCCAAACAACGAATAAAAACCAAGCCCACCGGTCAAAGGGAAAAACCTCCTACCGACGTCCTCCAAGAAATCTGCACCGAACTTCAAAAAATCCGGGATCTTTTAACCTGATCCGTCTCCCATCTTTGCCCTTAACATTGATGAACTCGCAAAAAAATCAGCATTCGACGGCAAAGTAAAAAACTTCAAATTCAAGGTGCGCAAATTCCGAGGAATGAGGCGTACTTATCCTACGCCGCAGTGACGAGGAATGTAGCGCAACGCGGAAGTTGGACTTTTTCCGAAGCCGTCAAAATTAATATTGAAAATTATTGACAATGCATATCTTTTGTAATATTTTTGTGTTTCTGAACGGGCGGGCATAACTCAGTGGTAGAGTACAAGCTTCCCAAGCTTGGAGTCGCGAGTTCAAATCTCGTTGCCCGCTCCATTGAAGGTCGCCTTTTCATGATAAAGGTTGCTGAGTGTAGATTCTGGCAATGTAGGTGTGATTTGGATTTAATTTTTCTCACATGGGTAATTAAATGAACAGGTAAAGTTTTTCAATCCACCAATAGATCTACCTGTATGAGAAGAAACGGGCGACAGCCCGTTTTTGTTTTTTATTAGG
>JAHECI010000350.1 GCA_024641825.1 Desulfobacterales bacterium
CGTACACCGGCATATCCCTGAAATGCAATGGCTTCTTTTGGCAGAGATCGATGCTTCCGAAGCATTTGCGCCGTTAAAAAGTTTAAAAATCACCTTTATGATCGTCTTATTTTCGGTTCCCCTGGTGGCGTGGCTGACGGGGATTTACGTTTCAAGATACATCACCGGACCGATTCGCAAGCTTCATAAAGGCATTGAGATCATCGGCCGGGGCGACCTGGACCATAAAGTCGCAACCGACTCGAACGACGAGATCGGCCACCTTTCAAGGGCTTTTAATAAAATGACCCGGGATTTAAAACAGAACACTACATCCATCGCCGCGCTTTATGGGGAAATCAACGAACGGATGCGGGTGGAGAGGACGCTGCGGGACAGTGAGGAGAACTACCGATTTTTGGTAAAAAATATTCCGGGCACCGTGTACAAAGGATTCGCGGACTGGTCTGTGGAGTTCTTTGACGACAAAATCGAGGCATTAACCGGATATAAAAGAGAAAGGTTTAATTCAAAGGAAATTAAATGGTCCGATCTGGTGGTCGAAGAAGATGTTGAAACGGCAACAGCGCGCTTTATTTCCGCTTTGAAGACCGACAAATCCTATGTCAGAGAATATCGAATAAGAACCGCGTCCGGAGACCTCCGCTGGATACAGGAAAGAGGCCAGATCATAACGGACGATCAGGGTAAAATCGACTATGTGAGCGGTGTCTTTTTTGATGTCAGCGACCGGAAACGTGCGGAAGAAGCAGCGCATCGTGAAAACGCTAAACTTTCCGCCATGATCTCGGGTATGGAAGAAGGGGTGGTCTTCGCCGATTCAAACGACGTGATCGTTGAAGTAAACACCTACTTCTGCCGGCTTCTGGGCAAAGACAAAGATGCCATTATGGGCAAAAAAATCGACACGTTCCACACCGGAGACATACTTCACCGCGTGGCGGGCACTGTGGCATCCTTTAAGGAGAATCCCGATTCCAAGAACATTACCCTCCAGAGATCTGTCGGAGATTTGGACGTCATCATGCGGGTCCAGCCCATTTATCGAGACCATACCTATGACGGGGTTCTTCTCAATGTCATCAATGTGACGGATCTGGTGGCGGCCCGCCATGCGGCCGAAGCCGCCAACCGCGCCAAGAGCGAATTTCTGGCCAACATGAGTCACGAGATCCGCACTCCCATGAACGGGATCATCGGTATGACGGACCTGGCGCTCGATACGGAACTCAGCGACGAGCAGAGAGACTATCTCAATACGGTGAAGACGTCTTCCGATGCACTGATGACCTTGATCAACGATATCCTCGATTTTTCCAAAATCGAATCCAAAAAACTGGATCTCGATCTTATGGATTTCAACCTGGCCGAATGCGTTGCGGACACATTGAAAACGATCTCTGTGCCTGCACACGAGAAAGGCCTGGAACTGATCTGTGACATCCAATCCGATATCCCTGAAACACTCATCGGCGATCCCGGACGCCTTCGTCAGATTTTGACCAATCTGGTGGGGAACGCCGTTAAATTTACGGAAACGGGAGAGGTGGCGTTCCTGGCGGAAAAGGAATCCGAGACCGACGGAAGGATCTGCCTTCATTTTACCGTCACCGATACGGGGATCGGTGTTCCGCCTGACAAGCAGCAATTGATTTTCGAGCCCTTTGTCCAGGCCGACGGTTCCGTCACGCGGACCCACGGGGGAACCGGACTGGGGCTGGCCATTACCAAACATCTGGTGGAGATGATGGACGGGTGCATATGGCTGGAAAGTCCGGTGGATCGTCGGGTGGACGCCGCCGCGGGGCTCGAAAACGCAGATCCGTCCGCCATGGCCCGTGACAGATGGCCGGCGGATCCGGGGACCCGGGTTCACTTTACGGCCTGGTTTGACACGAGCCAAGTTCCATGGCGTCCGGCCATTACCACCGAACCGGTGGATATTAAGGACCTTCCTGTTCTGGTGGTGGATGACAATGCCGCGAACCGAAGTATCCTCCGGCAGATGCTGGGCAACTGGGAGATGAGACCCATTGCCGTGGACAGCGGAAAGGCTGCCATCGAAGCTCTGGAGCTGGCCGAAACCAGGGGAGACCCCTTTGCGTTGATGCTCTTGGATGCCGTGATGCCCGAGATGGACGGCTTTACAGTTGCCGAAGCGGTTGTCCGGCGCGGCAAAATCCCAGGGAGAATTATCATGATGTTGACTTCCGCCGGCCGGCGGGGGGACGCTGCCAGATGCCGGAAGCTGGGTCTGGCCGCCTACCTGATCAAACCGATCCAACAATCGGATCTTTTTGACGCTGTCACGGCGGTTTTTGCCATGAAAGATCGAGACAAAAAATCCTTTGGTCTCATCACCCGCCATTCCCTTCGGGAAAACCGACTGCAATCCTATGCCCCAGAAAGTGTGAGGAGTCTTCGAGTACTCGTGGCCGAAGACAATGTGGTGAACCAGAAGCTGGCGGTGGCCATCCTTGAAAAGCACGGCCATGCGGCGGTGGTTGCCCTCAACGGCAAAGAGGCCGTGGACACGTTCAAGGCCGGGGATTTTGATCTCATTCTTATGGACGTTCAGATGCCGGAGATGGACGGCCTCGAAGCCACGCGGGAAATACGAAAAATAGAGGACCGGAGACAGGAAGAACAGTTACGAGTTACGGGTTACGAGCTACGAGTTAAAGATGATAAGCCGGAAGGTACTGAACCCGAAACCCGAGACGCGCAACGCGCAACCAGCAACCGGCATCAATCAACAATCCCAAGGATCCCTATCATCGCCCTGACGGCCCATGCCATGAAGGAAGACCGGGGAAAATGTATTTCAGCGGGAATGGACGACTACCTGACCAAGCCGATAAAGGCGGATACGCTCTTTGCGGTCATGGAGAATCTTACGAAAACATCGGGGGATAAAATGAAACCCAGGGAAAGCACAGGTCCTTTTTCAAAGGGCATAACGCCCGTTAACAAAAACATCTTCGACCTTTCCAAAGCTCTGGAGGTGGTGGCCGGAGACATGGATCTTTTTAAAGAGATCGCCCAGCTGTTCCTATCGGAGATCCCGGAAAGTCTTTCAAAAATTCGAGACGCCATGGAACACAGGGATGCCCCTGCCCTGGAACAGGCTGCCCATCACCTCAAGGGGTCCATCGGCAATTTTGGCGCCCGACATGCTCGGGAAGCCGCCTATCGGTTGGAGGTGATGGGCCGGGAGGAGACGTTGTCCAAGGCCGATGAAGCCCTTTTAGTATTGGAGAAAGCCCTTGGGGAACTTGAAGCGGCCATTCAAAACGCGCTGACGGAGATGAAAACATGAAAGTGTTGATTGTCGAAGATGAACCGGTTTCAAAACGTCTGTTAGAGGTCTTTCTTCGCAAATGGGGATACGATGTGGTGGTGTGCCGGGACGGGGGGGAGGCATGGGAGCTGCTTCAGATGGATACGGCGCTGAACCTGGTCATTTCCGATTGGATGATGCCGGTGATGACCGGGCTGGAACTGTGCAGAAAAATTCGTGAAACCGAGCGATCCAATTATATCTATTTCATCATTTTGACGTCGAAAAAAAGGACAGAAGATGTCATAGCCGGGCTCGAGGCTGGTGCGGATGATTTTTTGACCAAACCCTTTGACAGAGAAGAATTGAAGTATCGGGTCAAGATCGGGGAAAGGATCATCAA
>JAHECI010000351.1 GCA_024641825.1 Desulfobacterales bacterium
GGCCGTTGAACAAAAATTATCGCCTTAACAACCGTTCAATCATCCCTTTTTTTGATGATGCTTGTTTTGAAAGCCCCAGATGCCGTTGTATGGTCGATACCAGCTTCTTTTCCGATACGTCGGATCCTTCCACCACAATTTCATTTTCCACCATAACCGCAGGGGCCACCGGCAGGTCCAATTCGAAATATTCATCGGTATGGTATTCTTTGGGGGACTTGGATATGATTTCTATCTTGATGTCGTATGTTTCACCCAGCCTGGGCATCATCTTTTTGAAATGCTTTCAGGGCTTTCCATTGGGCTCGTTGAGAAAAAATGTTACTTTAACCATGCGTGTTTCCTTGTGATCTTTTTAATTCAAACATCCGGATCAGGAATTGATCCGGGGGCAGATAGTCCACCAGGCGAAGATCCCGCCGTTCGGTTCCATCACGCTCTAAAAACACGACGGTTGGAACCCCTTTTATGCCGTAATGCTGCAAGAGATGCCCGTGGACAGAACTGCCTTTACGGGTCAGGTCGACTTTGATCATGATGAAGTCGCTGGTGGCCTGTTTTACGACTTCGGCGTCATGAAACGTCATTTCGTCGAGTTTTCGACAGGGGCTGCACCATCCCGCGTAAAAATCCATAATCACTGGCTTTTTTAACCTTTTGGCCGCTGTCAACAATTGATCCGAATACGGCTTCCATTCCACGCTAGGCCCCTGGATCAACCAGGAGCCCATGAGAAAGGTCGCAATGATCAACCCGGCCAATCCCGCGCCGGTCCGGATCCACTCGAAGCATCGAAAACCGGCGCGACTCGGGTCAATCCATCCCAAATGAAGCCCCCCTGACACGGCGATGATGGCCATTAGAAAAACGTCCATGGGTTTGGGCAAGATCGGTCGAATAAAATATGCTGCCATGCCGATCAGGACCCAGCCCATGAGCTTGCGCACCCACAGCATCCATTCACCGGAACGGGGAAGTCTATCCAGTTGTCCCGAAAAGAAAGCCAGAATAAAAAGAGGCACCCCCAAGCCCAGGCTCAGGGTAAAAAAAACAACGAATCCCAGCCACGGGCTTCCGATACCGGCCACCCACGTGAGGAGTCCAAGCACAAACGGTCCGATACAGGGGGCTGCCACGATCCCTAACGTCAGGCCCATGAACAGGCTTCCGAAATAACCGGCATAGGATTTTGAGGCGGCTTGGGTTAAACCGTGGGGCAATCGCAATTCCCAAAATCCAAAGAGGCTGGCTGCAAAAAAGACCAAGATGCCTGCAACCAGCCCCAACACCACAGGATTTTGGAGCATGGCCCCCATGAGGCCCCCGGTGAGCGCCGCCATGACGCCCAGGATGGAATTTGTCATTGACAATCCCACAACATAACATAGACCGTGTCCGATGACGACCCCTTTGCTTTTTTGGCTCCGCCCTCCGAAATAAGAAACCGTGATGGGGATCAACGGGTAAATGCAGGGGGTAAGGTTCAGGGCCATGCCCCCCACGAATATTCCCAAAAGGGTCCAGATCATGGCCCAACCGTGCAGGGGGCCGGGCCCCTGGGATTTGGGGGAAGTTGGGTCCAATCCCGCCGGGGTCCGCAGTATGGGCAATCCCATTTTCTCCCATTCGGGATATCCTTTGGGACTGCGGAATGTGTTGTTGTAGCCGAGTTTTACGGCCACCCGGGCCGCCGAGTCACTTCGAACTCATGCCAATCCCGCTCAGTAAAAAACAATGAAACGCTCTTTATCGGGCCCGAGGAAGTTTGCGAGAGGCTTTTGGCTGCGCCATCGTGACCACCCGGTGGGTTCCATGGGGAAATTTAACGCGCCGTTTATGTGCCCGGTTCTATATTCCCATTCCTGTCTCGTATCCACCAATAAAATGTTGTCCGGCTTAGATTTAACCCGTTCCCATAAGTCCATATTGCGGATAATCCGGTAGCCGCCGTTTTCAGCTTCAGCCAGCACATCCTCCCATGTGGCCTCTTTGGGTGCAACAGAACGGTTGGTGTACCAAAGAGCGCCCATGGTGACGGCAACGGCAACCATTCCAAGAAGTATTGATCTTATGGTTTTCATCTAAAGCTTTCTGGGCAAAATTGAGGATACCCCTTATCAAAGGACCCCATCGCAACCGGATTCGATATAGATAGAGTCGATTCAAAATGGAATTGAAATAGAAAATATCAATGTATACTTTTTCCGACCAGCGATCAATATTTATTTGTTGTCAAAGAAGATTTTATATGGGTTTTCAATACCCTGTACCCTTGTGGGCGTTTGGCGGAGATCCCGTCGATACGGGACGGCGAGGCGCTTCTTCTATCCTAAATGACAGCTTCGAAGAGGTTCATACATCTTCCAAGCCTCGAGGGTTTAAATAGGGCGGTGCTGGAGACTTTTTCCCCCGCGTGTTCGATGCGTTCTGATCAGAATCCTGTTGGGTGAGTCAGGCGGACCGTTTGCGGAGATGCGGATGCCGGTGTTTCAGGGGAATGGGAACCATGGCAAGTTTCAGATTTTTTGCCGTTTCTCTTTTCAATAAATTACAATGGATGCTAAGATTTGAGTATTAAATAAGCCACGTATCCCACATAACAGGCCAAAAGAACAACGCCGTTCTTGCGATTCACAACGGACGTCTTTCTCATCATCAGCCACGGCAGAATGCTGACAAAAATCATGGCCATGTAATCGAAAAACAGACCGCTTTCAACGAACCCCCCGGGAATCGGAATGGGCCTCACCAGCGCGGCGGCACCGAGCACACTGAGAATGTTAAAAACATTGCTCCCCACGAGGTTGCCGATGCTGATATCCATCTCTTTCCGAAATGCGGCAACAACGGAAGTGGCCAGTTCAGGAAGGGAAGTTCCCAGCGCCACGATGGTCAGACCGATGAACTTTTCGCTGACCCCGAATATTTTCATGATGGCCACGGCAGCATCGATAAAAATTTCGGCGCCGACAACCACCCCGACAATTCCCGCAGAGATCCATACCATCTGCCGGGTTTTGGACGGCACATATTCAATTTCATCCACGGCATGGGCGAAGGCGACACTTTCTTGATTTAACGTCTGTCTTGATTCTTTAACGGCAATGAAATAATTGAAACAGGTGTACAAGACAATTCCAGCGAAAAGGGAGGCACCTTCGAGCCTACTGATTTCCGAATTAAAAGAAATCAGTAAAAGATATAGGGACACCCCGAGCATTATCGGTATGTCTCGATGGAATACCGACCGATGACTTTTTATCGGATAGATTAAGGCTGCAAGGCCGAGAACCAGGGCGATGTTGCAAATATTACTTCCCACCACATTGCCCACCGCGATCATGCTTTTATCTTTAATGGAAGAGACGACGCTGACAACCATCTCAGGTGCCGACGTCCCGAATGCAACGACCGTCAAACCGATAACCAGAGGTTTCAAACCGAGATTCCGTGCAAGGCTCGAAGATCCTTTTACCAGCCAGTGGGCGCCATAATAGAGCAGTAAAAACCCTGATGCAAAAAGGGCTATATTGAGTATCATACAGAAGCTCCGACAAAAATTATCTTAAATCCCATATTACTATCAAACTTACACTATAAATGTAACCCCCTGTGCGAAAAAAATAAAATCGATTACGAAAATACTTCGGTACGACGCAACTTGCCTGCAGAAAT
>JAHECI010000352.1 GCA_024641825.1 Desulfobacterales bacterium
TTACCTTGATAGAGATACTGCTGGTTATTGTCATTATCGGTATCCTGGCAGCCATTGCAATTCCGAACTATCTTTCTTATCGAGAAAGGGGCAAACTTGGACGGGCTTTATATGAACTGAAATCCATCCAAACCGCGATTTCGGTTTTGGCCGTCGACACCGGTATGTGGCCCCACAAAAGGCCGGTTGGCGATGCCTCGGGGAACGAGGTCTGGGATCTTAATTCACCCAGTGCCGGGCTGGTTGCAACAGATGGAGGCTATCCCGGCTGGAACGGGCCGTATCTGGCAAATGTGTCGCGGGATCCTTGGGGGAACAACTACTTTTTTGATAACGATTACCAAATAAACGGTCAGAATGTTGTTGCTATCGGGTCTTTTGGCCCCAACGGGGTAGGACCCAACAATTACGATGCCGATAATATTATCGTGATAATTCCTTCTGATTAATGATCGCGAATACGATTCTTTGCCTCATCTCCGCTTTCAGGGAAACTCTCCAGAGACGGATAAATCTAAGCTTCTCTCCGATCGGCATCTAACACTTTTCGAACCGTTTTCGCCAGGTCCGCTTTAACAATGGGTTTATAGGCGAATGCCTTGATACCGATATCCGCCGCCCTTTCATCGGAAATATTTTTGCTGTATCCGGTACATAGAATTACCGGAATATCCGGCCTAATTGCCATCAGTTCATCGGCCAGTTTGTCGCCCTCCATATTCGGCATGGTCATATCGGTAATGACCAAATCAAAGTCGTTGGGTCTCGATCGGAAAAGTTCCAAGGCTTCCACACTGCTGGTACGGACGGTGACATGGTATCCCAGTTTTTCCAAAATCCGGTTGCCAATCTTGACAATCGGCAGTTCATCGTCAACCAACAGGATGTGCTCGTTACCGGAAGGCAGTTTTTCTTCCTCGTATGACCGTTTGAAATCGCGCCTTTTCGTTATTGGCAGATAGATCAATAAGGTGGTTCCTTTTCCAAATTCACTCTCGGCGGTTATATTGCCGCCACAGCTTTCGACAATGCCATGGACCATGGCAAGTCCCATTCCGGTCCCCTCACCGACGTCCTTTGTGGAGAAATACGGTTCAAAAATCGAGTCGATAATATCCGGTGAAATTCCCGGACCGGTATCAGAAACGTTTATTTTCATATAGCTGCCGGCTTTCAAACCGTTAAGTGTCAATGGAGAACTGTCGTCGAGTTCAACATCCACCAGGCCGATCTCCATTTCACCGCCACGCTCCTCCATGGCATGGGCGGCATTGGTGCAAAGATTCATGAAAATCTGGTGAATTTGCGTCGGATCTCCCATGATTAATGAATCACTCTCAAGATGTTGCCTGATTTCAATGCTGGTGGGAATGGAGGCTCTCAAGAGTTTGAGGGCTTCTTTTGCCACGGTTTTAACTTTTACGGGCTTGATTTCCTCATCCACCTGCCGCGCAAAGGTAAGGATTTGCTTGACCAGATCTTTTGCGCGATTGCCGGCTGTTAAAATCTCTTGTAAATTGTCTTCGAGCATTGAGCCTTTTTCAACGTCATCCAGCGCCAGTTCGGCATACCCGATGACCGCAGATAGAATATTGTTGAAATCATGGGCAATACCCCCGGCCAGGGTGCCGATGGCTTCCATCTTCTGAACTTGACGGAGTTGGGTTTCGAGTTTTTTTCTTTTTGAAATATTAACCAAAACACCCCGCAGGCCAAGGGTATTTCCGTCTTGTTTTATGGGGGACGAATATATGAGCACGGGGATTGCAGATCCGTCTTTGCGAATCACTTTGTATTCATTGGATACCGAATCGTCTCCTCCGGCCATCCGTATTTTTGCAGAATTCATGATTCTAGTTCGATCTTCAGGAGACACAAGATCGGCTAAACCGAACCCTTTATCCAGATCGGACTGGGTATAGCCAAAAAGTTCAAACCCGTGACGGTTGGTGTAGGTGATATTAAAGTCAGCATCGGTCTCAAAAACTACCTGGGGCAAAAGTTCCGTCAGGTCACGAAATCTTTGTTCGCTCTGTTGGAGCAAGGCCTCACGCCTTCGTATCTGCTCTGACATTTCGGAAAACTTGTGAACCACGGAGGTCAATTCTTGTTCAGGAATTTCATGGGGAACGCGCCCATAGTCTCCCCTTGCAACCCGGTCCGTCCAGTCCTCAAGAGCCATCAATGGTTTAGAAAGGTACTTCTTGAAAAGTATCTTCATTACAAAGTACATGGAAAAAATCATAAAGGAGGCGACAAAGAGGCTGTAGGTTAACAGACGGAAGTTCGAATCTGAAAAGGATGTCCGGGTTAACCCGATTCTAAGATGACCGATACGTTCGTTTTGGTAATAAACATCTTTCTGTCCATAAATAATATTTGCAGAAGTCGCCTTCTCGTGCGTGTAAATAGGGGCGTCTATATTTTCCAGAAAAATTTTCAGACTCGCGACATCGACATTTGCCATATATGCATCCCCAATCAACTGAATCGTTTTTTCATCAAAAGACCAGAGGGGGTTTTCCAGACTTTCCGTCAATTGTATTAACTGCTGGGCCATCAATTCTTTGTATGCCTTTTCAGATTGGACCACAGCAATCCAGTAATTGGCACCCAAAGCAATGCAAAAGGTTACAATTATTAACGCCACACTGCCTATGGTAATATTTTTTGTGATGCTTCTTCTTTTCATTTAGAAAGTACTCAAAAAGGGATAGTTCCTTTTAAATTAGAACCCATAAAAAGACTGTTTAAATTTAAAAACATCTCCGGATCGTTGAACGATCGGAGCCCATGTCGCCTTGAAAAACAACCCCTCAAACACCGCAGGTTCAATTTGGAACAGATTGAATCTCACGAACCGCAACTACCATTCCTTGATTCCGTACTTAAATAACAGATCCTTTAACACCCCGGACGTCTTAAATTGTAGCATGGCGTTGTCAAGGATGGAAGCATACCGGATAGATTTATTGTTGCCCGGCGAGAAAGCTATATATATATCCTCATGGCTGACGATTTTTTCAGCCATGAGCGGATTATTCCTCCCTCTGCTTTTGAAGTGGTACGCCATGACATTTTGGTCTTCAACGATAACGTCCACCCTTCCACTCAAAAGCATTCGGATGCTCCGGGTCAATGGGTCATCGCCGGCGATGATGAAAATCCTTTTCGGATTGTCGATGTTTACCTGAATATAGTCATTGAACAGGGTCCCATACGAGTAATTTTTAATAACGCCGAGTTTCACATTATTTAACGCGTCCAAACCCGTAAAATTCCATGTCGATTCTTTGGCAACAAAAAAACGATGAGACGCTCGTCCGACTTCATTATCAGGAAAAATAAAATCAGGTACTTCGTCTTTCCCGGCCCCGATTATCCCATCATAAATTCCGTTTCGGACCCCCTCAATTGCACGTGCCCAGGGAACGACTTTGTAGGAGACTTGGTGACCTTCCCTTTCAAAGGCGAGCTTGGCGATTTCAACGATATATCCCGGAGCATTTCCGCCAGGATTACAGTTATAAGGGCACCACTCATCTGCTACCAGTATAATCTCATCCCCGTGCACAAAAGTTGGCGTGACAAGTAATTGAAATAGCGCGAAACCTACAACGGCAAGCCAGACTCTTTCCGTGAATCCGATACCCATGGTATCATCCTTTTG
>JAHECI010000353.1 GCA_024641825.1 Desulfobacterales bacterium
ATTGCCTGTTTAAGGAAATGCCGGGTCAGCACCGGAATGTTTTCTTTGAGTTCGCGCAGCGATGGCGTGTAAATGGTTATGACTTTGAGCCTAAAATAAAGGTCGCTTCTTAATTTTTCCTGTTCCATGAGGGCTTTTAAGTCGGCATTCGTTGCGACGATCAATCTGACATCAACCGCTATTTCGCTATCGCTGCCGAGCGGTTTTATCTTGCGCATGGCAATGGCCCGCAGCAGGGCTTGCTGAACAGAGGCTGAAGCCGCCTGGATTTCATCTAGAAACAAGGTTCCCCCGTTGGCCTCAAGAAAGGCCCCTTTGCGATCGGTTTTTGCTTCGGTAAAGGCGCCTTTGACATGCCCGAAAAGGGTATCCAGCAATAAATTTTCATCCAGCTCTCCGCAGTTGATGGAGATAAAGGGTTTGCCGGACCTTTTGCTGTGATGGTGGATCGCTTCGGCTGCAAGTTGTTTGCCGGTTCCCGTTTCACCGATGATTAAAACGTCCACATCAACCTGTGACGCTTTCAATATATCCGATTTAAGTCTTTCAATTTTCGAGCCAAAACCGACGATTCCGGAAATTTCGATTCCCGCCGGGCTTTGGAAATCCCGGGGGATTTCTTTTTCCAGGGTTGCTTTTTCCTTCAGGCTGACCGTTTCGATTTCTTTATCCCTAATCCTGATTTCATCAATCTGACGTTTCATCGTGGCAATCATGGTATTGACGGCGTTTTGTAAAAGAGACGTTTCGTAACCGGAATAGGGCAGATCGATTTCTTTAAGTTCAGCGTTTTTTTCGATGTTGGTCACTGCCCGGGAGAGATCTAATATCGGGTTGGTGATGAAGCGGGCGAGCAGGTAAATCAAAAGAGAAACAAGAATTATCGTGACGATCGTGATGATGAACATGACGTCAATCTGTTTGTAGCCGGCGACCACGGTAAGCCTGCTCCGGTCAACATAGGCCACACCGCCGTATACAACGGGTTCGGCATTTTTCCCCGGCGCAAAACGAATCGGGGCATAGGCAATGTAATGCTCTTTTATACCGGAAGGGTAGTCCTGGTCTTGAATTTTGATTAAATTTCGCTGGCCCTCGCGAATGTCGCGAACCATCTTCCAGAAATGGGCGTAAACAGACGAAGGTCTGAAAGCGCAAGGAAGATCTGGCCTTCCAAGCGTGCCGGTATACTCGGATCTGGCCAGATCGGTGGCCAGTTCCATGCCGGGCTTGTCGGGATTTTCCGATTGAAAAAGAATCCAGCCGTCTTTATCGAAAATATAAATATACCGAACTTCGGAACTTCGGGAAAAAGCCCAGATCGGAGATTTGGGTGAATTATAAAGGGAAAGAATGTTTCTCAACGTTCGAACATCCACCGATAGAATTAAATAGCCGGGTTGGCCGCCATGCGGTGAATAGGGCATACCCAAATAAATGACCCTTGAGGTTATTTTGCGGTTCGGATTGGAAAAATCAGGAAACGGATGCTCTACCTCGGTGATGTTTGAAATCCAAACTTCACCTTTGCCGTCTTTGCCGGAATGTTTTATGCGGTCATAAAAAAGGAGGGGATTTGGGCGGATTTCAGAAAACTGTTTGGATGGAATTTGGAAAATCTCATCATCTTTTGCTACCAGAAAAATGTGGGATTGGTCAGTTTGCGAGATATAGGCCAACTCGCGGTAGGCAATTCCGCCGGCATTTTTGTTGTTTGCGAGAAAATTGCGCATTTTTGCTGTATCGAGATTGTCCTGCGCGATAAACATGAGGTCTTGCTTGCATTTTTCAAGAAATTTTTCAACCTCATGTGTAAAGGCCAGGGTTTGAACCCTGATGATTCTCTCTAAAGCTATATCGATAAAATGGTAAGTAATTCGATAGGTAATATATCCGGTTATTGCCAGAATCAATACTACCGGCGGAATGATACAAACCAGCAGCTTGGTTTTGATAGTACCAGATTTGAAACCGTTCTTAAACACGGGCATGGTATTTGCACCTTTCCCTTATCATTTATTGCGATATGACTTATTTAATCCGCAGAAACTCGCAACTCTATTTTTTATACCTCAGAATCAGCCATCAATCAAGAAAAATATATTCTTTTTTATTTATTCATCTAACTGATATAATTGTTTATTTATTTTTAAACGCCAGTTTGCGCTTTTTTTGCACAATTATTGCTGACGCGGCATGCATCTTGCTATTGTCCCTTGGTAATTGACGGCATCAAATCAAAGGTAAATAAGCAAAAAAGAAGAAAAAAGAAGGGAGGGATTGAGATGAATATTCTGGTTGCCATGGATGATTCCGATTTTGCACGGAAAGCATTGGTAAAAGCCATCGAAATGACCAAATACCAACCGTCACAGCTATTTATTTTATCTGTTGCGCCGCTGTTGGGTGCCATTGATTGGCTGTCACCGGCAATGACCGATAAATTAAAGGAAGCCGCTGAAAGCGTAGTAAAAAAAGCTGCGGCAGCCGCCAAAAAGGAGGGAATTACGGTTAAGGTTTTTACCGAGCAAGGGGTGTCTCCTGCGGATAATATCATAACATTTGCCGATGAAAATAATATTGATCTCATTGTCGTAGGGCATCGCGGAAAAACCAATCTTGAGAAATTTTTGCTGGGCAGTGTTGCATCCCGAGTCATATCCTATGCATCATGCTCTGTATTGATTGTAAAATAAAAATTAGGAGGGTGTTATGAAAAAAAATGCAAAAAGGTTTTTTACACTTTTAACAATGATCTATCTTTGTCTGCCGGCGGCGCTCTGGGCTGGAGGAGAAAAGGCCGTTGACCTCGTCGTTGTGGCTGATACGCGAATTCTCCATAGCGGTATTATGAAATATTTCTCCGATCTATACAATACCAACATTGTCCTGTTCGCCGTATGGGCCGTGGTGCTGACCGCTGCTTACGGTGGATTCCTGGGATTGTTGATGGATCTTATAATGTCTCGGACCGGGCTTGATCTCAAAAGCAGAAAAATTGTCGAACATTAAAGTAATAGAGGAGGTATCACCATGGAATTTTTGGCAAATACGGAATGGTTGTATCTTTATATGCCGATCGCCGGGGTTAAAATTTTCTGGCCGGGCCTGGTCCTGATCGGTTTTTCAGTCGGTGTTATCGGAGGGTTTTTCGGTATGGGCGGTGCCTGGATGGTGACGCCGGGTCTTAACATTTTAGGTTTTCCCATGGCCTTTGCTATCGGCACGGACATCGCCCACATTGCCGGGAAATCAATGGTTTCAACCATGCGCCACTCCAAATTCGGCAATGTGGACTACAAGCTGGGGTTTGTCATGCTGGTCGGCACCATGGTCGGTATCGAGTGCGGCGCCCAGATCATCATGTACCTGGAACGCCTGGGTATGGTCGGTTCCGTCGTCCGCTGGGTATACGTGGTTTTTCTGGCCCTGATCGCCTTTATGGTTTTTCTGGATTATGCCAAAGCCGTCAGTAAAAAGAAGGCCGGCGATGTCGGCGAACACGGCGCCGAGGGGATTACCTGGTACAAAACCTTGCACAAGATCAAGATCCCGCCGATGGTATACTTCAAGACGGCCGGTTTTACCTGCTCGGCCTGGCTTCCGATCATGGTCAGCTACGCCACCGGTGTTTTGGCCGGTTTCCTGGGGATCGGC
>JAHECI010000354.1 GCA_024641825.1 Desulfobacterales bacterium
TTTTTGCAGGACAGAACGGCGCCCACCCGGATGGCGAACATTGGAATCAGAAACTCGGAATTTCTGAGCAAAACTCCGTGCTCAGGCAAGTTGTTTTGAAAAGAATGGAGACAGTCAGAGCCTACGGCTGCCATTTAACGGATACTCGAAATCTTAGCAGCGTCGTACACAAGGCCCTGGGCAGCAAACAAAGATCGACACCCATTCCATCGGGTAAAGGTGATTCCCAAAAACGTTCTGCGATTTGTCTCCAGGGGAAAACAGTCACGGCCGCCCATGTACGCCAGGCGCATTTTGCCGGTGCGGATTTGATTTTGCCGCCCGGCGCATTGATAACACCGTTGGCGCGGGATGTGGCCATGACATATAGTGTTGCATTTACTGAAAAAACAGACAGTTAAATCAAGAACAGGGAGAAAGCATGCCATGTTGATTGCCCAAGTTATCGGAACCGTAGTGGCGACCCGAAAACATGAAAGACTTGTTGGCACCACAATTCAGGTTGTCCAGCCCCTTAAACCCCAGGACAAAACCCCCCAGGGCATCCCGATTGTCGCCGTTGATGCTGTCGGTGCCGGCGTGGGAGAACTGGTCATTATTGTGACCGGGAGCAGTGCTCGCCAGGGAGTGGATAACGATTTATGTCCGGTGGATGCAACCATTATCGGTATCATCGATCAACTCGACGTCGAGGATACTATTTAATCCATTGTGCGTATGGACCGAATGACAAGAATGGTGTTTGAGAGGGAAGCATGAAAATCTATACCCGGCAGGGTGACCAGGGGCAAACCCGGCTTTTAAGCGGAGACACGGTGGAAAAGGATGATCCCCGGGTTAAGACCTACGGCGCCCTGGATGAATTCCAGTCTCATCTTGGATTTGCAAGATCGCTGATCCGGGTTAAATCGATTTCTTCGCGCCTCAACCAGATTCAAGATGATATTTTTGTAGCAAGTTCGGAACTGGCATCAACACCCAAAACCCTGTCCCAATTGAAGAGACGTATTCGTCCGGAAGATGTTAAACGCCTGGAGACCTGGATCGATGAATATACAGCAACCTACGGTCTTCCCGACGGATTTGTGGTCCCGGGAAACGCTTCGGACAGCGCGGCGGTTCATGTCGCTCGATCCGTATGCCGGCGCTGTGAACGCTTGATTGTCATGCTAAAGCGACAGCACGATTTTGGCGGTAAGGTGCTGGTCACTTATTTCAACCGTCTCAGTGATCTGCTGTTTGTACTGGCATGGGCTCTGGAAATGAGATCGGTCATTTCAAAGGTTATAGAGGACCTCATTGGCCGGAATTCAGGAGAAAAATCAACCCCATGAAAATATCGTATCCCGTTGCATCTATTATTGGCGGTATTGCCGAAAACGAAGCCGTATCCATGGACGTCCCCATGGCCATTGCCATTGCCGATGCCAACGGCGGTTTAATTCTTTTCAGTCGTATGGACGATGCCCTGCCGGCCAGTACCGACATTGCCATTTCCAAGGCCTATACCGCCGCCGTTCTGCGGATGTCCACCCAAAAAATAGGAAAACTTGCGCAACCGGGTGAACCGCTGTACGGAATAGAGCAGACACTGCCGGGCAAGATCGTGTTGTTCGGCGGCGGGGTCCCGTTGCGTTTAAAGGAGAAGGTCGTCGGCGCTATCGGCGTCAGCGGCGGCAGCGTGGAAGAAGACATCAAAGTGGCGGAAGTTGCATCGGACTCGTTGAAAAAAATGGCGCTTTGGCAAACAGCCCTGGCCCCTTTAATGCCGCCCAAACCCGAAGGAAATGCCTGGATTTTTCGATTGAAAAATAGACTTATGGAAATGATCGGTGATTTGGAGTGTGAGGACACTTCTGCATTGAGTACACTTCTGTCGGGTGCCATCCTTTTGTCATATTCGGAAGATTAAACGGCCGGATCTGTCATTTTTGAAACCGGGATGGACCTGAAACGATTGGGGAATTTTTCAGTTATAATTGGTAACAAATTCATTTGCCATATAGGACAACATGTTTAGAAGGAGAAACAAAAATGGCGATTAACGAGACAATTATTTCAAGTGTCGTGCAAAAAGTAGTTGAACAGCTTATTAAAGCAGAGAAAACCCAGCATCAGGAATTCAATGGTATTTATGATACTGTTGACGAGGCGGTGGAAAATGCTGTTGAAGCACAAAAAAAATTAATCGCCATGCCCCTTGAGGTTCGCGATAAAATGGTCGCCGCCATGCGAAAGGGCGCACTGGATAATAATGAAATGCTATCCGAATTGGCGGTCCGTGAAACCAAACTGGGCCGATATGAGGATAAAATAAGAGAAAATATCCTCTGTGCCACCAAAACTCCCGGTACCGAAGATATTCAACCGTTTGCCAAGAGCGGTGACCATGGTCTCATGCTCCTCGAGTACGCTCCGGTGGGTGTTATTGGCTCTCTGACACCCATTACCAATCCCACGGGCACCTTTATTAACAACGGCATCGGCATGGTCGCTGCGGGCAATGCCGTGGTTTTCAATCCTCACCCCAGTGCTCGGGAAACAAGCACCAAAATGGTCGAAATCTTGCACCAGGCGATTGTGGATGCCGGAGGACCGCCCAGCCTGATATCGTCCATCCGAAAACCGACGCTAGAGACCGCCAGACAGATCATCGATCACCCGAAAATAAACATGCTGGTGGCAACGGGGGGAAAGCCGGTGGTGAAGGCGGTGCTGTCTTCCGGGAAAAAGGCAATCGGCGCCGGGGCCGGCAATCCGCCGGCACTCGTGGACGAAACCGCCCACATCCGCCGTGCTGCCAGGTGCATTGTTGACGGGGCCAGTATCAATAACAATATTTTTTGCACGTGCGAAAAAGAGGTTGTCGTCGTGGACGAAGTGGCGGGCGCTCTGATAAAGTTCATGCAGGAAACCGGAAAAGCCTATCTGCTGACGCCCCAAGAGGCTGAACAGATTACCAAACTTGTTGTTAATTCAGAGGGCAAGATCAATATCGCATATATCGGCAAAGACGTTCAGGTTATCCTAAAGGAAATCGGCATTGAATTGGATGAAAAATGCCGGCTGGCGATTTTCGAGGCGCCCAGAGACCATCCCCTTGTCTGGCTGGAGCAGATGATGCCGATCATGCCCATCGTACGGGTTAAAAACGTCCAGGAAGGTATCCGGTTTGCAACGGAGGTCGAGCAGGGCAACCGTCACACGGCCATCATGCACTCCACCAATGTGGATAACATGACGGCATTTGCCAGAGCGGTTCAAACCACAATTTTTGTAAAGAACGGACCGGCGTACGCCGGCATCGGTCTCGGCGGGGAAGGCCACACCGCGTTTACCATTGCCGGGCCTACGGGAGAAGGCCTGACATCCGCCCGGACCTTTACCCGTCAAAGAAGATGTACCCTGGTGGAGGGATTTCGGATTATTTAATATGCCACGTCCAGTCACATCGTACTCTTTTTTCGTATGTGTTCAGGGGGTGTGCTTCTCCGTGTAACGATATTGGCGGAGTGGTTTCGTTATTTCAATGACTTAGCAGTGGGGGAGACCGCGGCTCCCGCATGCTTTTTGCGGGAGAACGCGGAGGGGGCAGGAATGCCCCCGCTGCTAAGTCATTGAAATGACCAGACACGTAGACACCGGAGTGAAGCGG
>JAHECI010000355.1 GCA_024641825.1 Desulfobacterales bacterium
TGCGGCCAAACTTGCTCAAAAAAGTCCTCTGGCGGTGCAGACCGGAAAAGCCGGCGTCTACGCCATGTCTGAAATTCCTTACCATCAAGCCCTTGACTATATGGATGAATTGTTTGCCACCTTGTGTGCCACAGACGATGCCCGGGAAGGAATCGACGCTTTTTTGGAAAAACGGAAACCGACATGGAAGTATCGTTAATATTTCTTTCAGAAGATCATTAACGAATTTATCATTTCAACCTGGCCGAAAGTCGGACATAAAATTAGAACCATTTCAAAAATGCTAATTTTTGTTCGATTTCAAGGAGAGTGGCATTGGATTTCGACCTTACAAAAGAGCAGGAAATGATTCGTAAAGAAGTCCGGAAATTCGCACAAAGCGAAATTGCGCCGGTGGCCCTTGAACTCGATGAAAAAGAGGCGTTTTCCGCTGAACTCACCCGAAAAATGGGGGAAATCGGCCTTTTCGGTATGTTTGTTTCAGAAGACTATGACGGTCAGGGGTTGGATTATCTGTCCTACATCATTGCTGTGGAAGAGATTGCAAGGGTCGATGGATCTCAAGCCGCCACGGTTGCCGCCGGTAACTCTCTGGGAATCGGCCCCATATACTATTTCGGTACGGAGAAACAAAAGAAAAAATATCTTCCCGAACTTTGTGCCGGCAAAGGGCTCTGGGGTTTTGGTCTGACAGAGCCTTCCGCCGGCTCCGATGCCGGAGGGAGCAAAACCACCGCAATAAAGGACGGGAATGAATGGGTGCTCAATGGATCAAAAATATTCATCACCAACGGCGCCAGTGAACTTAGCATGGGCGTCACGGTTCAGGCGGTTACCGGAAAAAGGCCCAGCGGGAAACCCGAATACACGTGCTTTCTGGTGGAGCACGGGACTCCGGGGTTTAAAGCTGTTCCCATGCACAAAAAGATGATGTGGCGGGCTTCGGACACCGCTGAACTTTTCTTCGATAACGTCAGAATCTCCGAAAACAATATTTTAGGTCTAAAGGGAGACGGTTTTCACCAGATGCTTTCGACCCTGGACGGGGGCAGGCTTTCCATTGCCGCCATGGGACTCGGCGGTTCCCAGGGCGCTTATGAAGCCGCACTCAAATACGCCAAAAAAAGAGTCCAGTTCGGGCAACCCATTTGCAAATTCCAGGCGGTTGCATTCAAGCTGGCAGACTGCGCCCTTGAAATCGAATGCGCACGAAATCTCCTGTACAAAGCCTGCTGGCTGAGAGATCACAGCAGACCGTTTGAAAAAGAGGCCGCCATGGCCAAGCTATACTGTTCCGAACTCATGGGACGGGTGGCGAACCATGCTGTCCAGATCCACGGCGGATATGGGCTGATGAAGGAATACCATGTGGAAAGGTTTTATCGGGATCAGAAGCTGTTGGACATCGGAGAAGGGACTTCCGAAGTCCAGCGGATCGTCATCTCTCGATATATCGGGTGCTAGGGTTGGTGACGCACAGGTTATGAATGAAAAATGAAAACAGATGAATGATCAAGGATAAATGAGATGAACGAAAAAGTCCTCTTGGTAGAAGAAAAGGATGGCATCGCAGTTCTTACGCTAAACCGACCCCAGGTGATGAATTCTTTTAGTGTTGCATTGCTTCATTCTCTTAAAGAGCAGGTCGATGCACTTAAGTTTGATAACAACGTTCGTGTGGTTATCATTACGGGGGCCGGCCCGAAGGCCTTTTGTGCCGGCGCAGATTTGAAGGAAAGAACCACCTTTGACGAACTCCAGGTAAAGGAATTCATTTTCACCATAAGAAACCTTTTTACGGCCATCGAATACCTCAACAAACCTGTGATTGCAGCCATAAACGGCGTCGCCCTGGGCGGCGGAACGGAACTTGCCCTTGCCTGCGACATTCGGATCGCGGCCATGAATGCCTCCATGGGTCTTACGGAAACCCGTCTGGCCATCATTCCGGGAGCCGGCGGCACACAAAGACTTCCAAGACTGATCGGGCGGGGCAAAGCCAAGGAACTCATATTTACCGGTCGTCGGGTGGACGCCCGGGAAGCCCTTGAGATCGGGCTTGTCAATCAAATATGCGATCCGGAATCGCTCCTGGAAGAATGTCAAAAAATGGCCGCCATGATCTGTGAAACCGGGCCCATCGCCATTGAACAGGCCAAGTATGCCATCAACTACGGCCTTGAAACCGATCTTCACACGGGTCTTGGTATTGAATCGAATGCATACTGGGTAACTATTCCGACAGAGGATCGGCTCGAAGGCCTTGCCGCGTTTCAAGAAAAACGGAAACCTGTTTACAAAGGTAGATAGAGAATTCAGGTGTGTCCGAAATAATTTGTTTTCTGATTTAACAACGCACCGTCAGCACATCTTTGTGTTAAATAGCCTTAAATTATTGGCGTACTGGAGTGATGGAACTCTGATTTTTCAATTAGCCCAATACTTCATTACTCCAGGGCTCCCCGTGTGATTAAGTTTCTTTAAACAATTTGTTTTGGACAAGAGTGAGAGGAAATCCTATGACCAATAGATCGTTCTGGGAGAACGAAGAAAAAAAACTCGAAGAACGGGTACAACAGGCCATGTGGCCCGGGGGTGAAAAAGCGGTCGAAAGACTGGTTAAACAGGGCAAACGTCCGGTCAGAGAACTTATTGAAAAACTCATCGACCCGGAGACCGAGTTCTTTGAGCTCAGCCGTATTGCCGGTTTCGGGATGGATTATCCGGGGGTTATGGATGTTCCCTGCGGCGGCCTTGTAACAGGATTGGGAAAAATTCACGGCAACTGGTCCATGATTTTGGCCAATGACAGCCGTGTAAAAGCCGGCACATATTTTCCAATTACCCTCAAGAAGCATATGAGAGCCCAGGCCATAGCCGAGCGATGTGGATTGAATTGCGTTTACATCGCGGATTCCGGCGGCGCTTTCCTCCCCATGCAGGCCGAAGTTTTCCCCGATGACCAGCATTTCGGATCCATGTTTTACAATATGGCTCGGATGTCGGCAATGGGCCTTAAACAGATTACCCTGAGCACCGGCGGCAATACTGCAGGCGGCGCCTACATCGTTTTTATGGCTTGCGAATCGGTGATGATCGACAAACTGGCTTACAGCTTTCTGGGCGGTCCCCCTTTGGTAAAAATGGCAACCGGGGAGACCATTTCTGCAGAGGACCTGGGCGGGGCAAAAACACATACACAGATTTCAGGCGGCGCAGATCATTTTTGTTCCAATCAGGAGGAAGCCATTGGGCGTGTTAGAGAAATCCTCATGCTGGAGCCCCCCCAGAAACTGAAACTCCACCGTTATGCCGAAACCTCGCCAAAAGTTTCGGAAACGTCCGTTTATGAAATCCTGCCGGCGTCCGCTTACCAGGGGATCGATGTTCGTGCATTTCTGGGAGCCATTGCCGACGACAGCGTTTTTTCCGAATACAAAAAAGATTATGCGCCCGGGCGCGGAGACAATATCGTCACCGGTAAAATGCGAATAAAAGGATTGCCCATCGGCGTTGTAGCGTCCAACGGGGTCGGCATAATATTTTTTGAAGCCGCGCGAAAGGCCACCGAATGGATTGTCCGCTGCTCCCAGGAAAAGATACCCCTTCTTTTTATTCAGAGTTCTCCCGGCTACATGGTGG
>JAHECI010000356.1 GCA_024641825.1 Desulfobacterales bacterium
CGATACTGTGAACATAACGAGGAAAAACAGGACTAACAGACATCTGATTATCTTATTCATCACAGAATTCCTCCTTTAAAAGATTTTCGATGACACAATGAATCAAGCATAGATCAGAAGGGGGTGGACGTCAAGGAAATCGGTAATATCTTTGGCCGGTTATCAACCGTCAGAAATAGCTAAAAGACTTTAGAAGCAGCATGGAGGTCATCGATCTGAACCCCATTATCTGTATGTGTTCAGGGAGGAGCGCACCCCCTGAACATGCAGCATTATCTTAATAATAGGGTTCTGGAACGGTTTAAAAAATGCCGGGCATCTTTTCCGGATCTATTTCAGCCCGCTCTTTTTTAACGCCTCTGCCAAGGGACTGTCAAACGACGGTTTCGTGTTGTTTCTTTTCTTTTTGGCTGTCGGTCCATGACGGTGATTTTTTTTCAGGACCGGTTTTTTCACACCAGATTCTGAAGGATCGGCCTGGGATTTCATGGAAAGGGAAATTCGGTTTCTGGCAAGGTCAACCTCCAGTACGGTGACCGACACCTTCTGTTGAACCTTCACCACTTCTGCGGGATTTTTCACAAACCGATCGGACATCTGGCTGATATGAACCAGGCCGTCCTGATGCACGCCGACGTCCACAAAGGCGCCGAACGCGGTGATATTTGTCACGATCCCGGGGAGTTTCATTCCCGGTCTAAGGTCTTCTATTTTTTCGATGCCGTCAGCAAATGAGAAATCCTCGAATTTTTCCCTGGGATCCCGCCCCGGTTTTGCCAGTTCATCCAGGATATCGTTTAATGTGGGTATTCCGACGGATTCCGTTACATATTGTGAAATGTCTATTTTTTTTTGGATATCAGGATGTGTCATGATATCCGCCACCCTGACCCCGAGGTCCTTGGCCATGGCGTCGACAATATGATAACTTTCCGGATGCACTGCGCTGGCATCCAGGGGATTTTCGGCGTCAGGAATCCTTAGAAAGCCTGCAGATTGTTCAAACGCCTTGGGACCGAGCCGGGGCACTTTCAGCAGGATCTTTCTATATTTAAACGGCCCGTTTGCCTCACGAAATTCGACGATGTTCTTTGCCGTGCCTGCGTTGAGGCCGGAAACATAGGTTAGAAGCTGGACGCTGGCCCTGTTCAGATCGACCCCCACCCCATTGACGCAGCTCATCACCACATCATCGAGGGTCTGTTTAAGGGCTGTCTGATCAACATCATGCTGGTACTGACCGACGCCGATGGATTTTGGATCGATTTTCACGAGTTCTGCAAGGGGATCCATGAGTCGCCTTCCGATGGATACCGCCCCCCGTACCGTCAGATCATGATCGGGGAACTCATTCCTTGCCGTTTCAGAAGCGGAATAGATCGACGCACCGCTCTCGTTGACCATGACCACCTGAACAGGATCGGAGAAAGGGACGGTTCTGACAAAGGCTTCCGTTTCTCTGCCGGCCGTACCGTTTCCCACAGCGATGGCCTCAATCTTAAACTGTTCACACAGAGATTTTATCTTTTCGGTTTCTTCAAGGGCCTTTTTTTCAGACATATGGGGGAAAACCGTATCATAGTGAAGGAGCTTTCCCTGCCGGTCCAGGCAGACGACCTTGCACCCGGTTCTGAATCCAGGGTCTATTCCCATCACCCGTTTTGCGCCCAATGGGGGGGAGAGCAAAAGTTGTCGAAGGTTTTCCGCAAACACCCGGATGGCTTCGGTATCGGCCTTTTCTTTGGTGTAAACCCGGGTCTCGGTTTCCATGGAACCGGAAAGAAGTCGCTTGTAGCAGTCCTTTACGGCCAGCTTTACCTGGGCGGAATCGTCTCCGTCCCCTTTAACGAACAGGTCTTCGAGTATGGCGATGGCCGTTTCTTCATCCGGCAATATGTCAAGGTTCAAGACATCTTCTTTTTCGCCCCGCCGGATGGCGAGCATCCTGTGGGAAGGGATACCGGCAACCGGCTCGTCCCATTCAAAATAGTCTCTGAACTTCGCCCCTTTTTCCGCCATGTCGCCGGCCACCCGGCTTTTAACCGTCCCCTTGGTAAAAAAGAGGTTTCTCAGCCGGCCCCTTGCCCCGTCATCCTCATTGATGATTTCCGCGATAATGTCTCTGGCTCCGGCCAGGGCATCTTCCACGGACCCCACCCCTTTTTCGGAATCGATGAAAGGCTCTGCCGCTTTGACCGGATCCGTACCGTTTTGGGCAACGATTTCCAAGGCCAGCGGTTCAAGGCCTTTTTCCTTGGCCATGACGGCCCGGGTCCGCCGTTTGGGTTTAAAGGGAAGATATACGTCCTCGAGCACCGCCATGGTTTCGGCGGCGAGAACCCGTTCTTGAAGCTCATCGGTCAGATGTCCTTGTTTTTCAAGGGATTTAAGGATGGCGTTCTGCCGATCTCTAATCTCTCGAAGCTGATTCAGCCGGTCCCGGATCACCGTGACAGCGACTTCATCGAGGCTTTCTGTGGCTTCTTTTCTGTATCGCGCAATAAAGGGGATGGTGGCACCTTCTCCAAGAAGGGACACCACTGCCAGAACCTGATGGTGGTTGAAGTTCTGTTCCTGGGCAATCTTCGATATAAATGTTGGGTCGTTCATGGTTGTATCGTCTTTGTGTTATGATGATGTTTTATATTAGGGTTTAGCGACCGGTGGTTATTCGGTTTTCTTTGAAAGTGTCCATGGCCCGCCCGCCGATGGAACAAAATTAAAGGAAGCTAAAAAGAGGGCCTTGATGTTTCACCCGACTTCGGGGCAATCTCTTAACAGATTTAATTTGTAAATTGCAAATATTTTTGAGAATGATTTTTTGAATTTAAGACAAATTTGGGTGAGTTCCGGGGTTATTCCTTAAGGGTTTCCGATGGTTCGGTTCCCATTCGGAGATCGCCCATTGCAAAAACATGAACGTGATCGAAAATTTTAAATCTTCCGCCGTCACCTTCTGTCTGGATGCCCAAGGTAATGGGCACCGCAATTTCCGAGATCTCTTTTTGAAACTGGATCATGATGTGACGGATATGGGTGTTACCCTTAAAGGCTTTTTGGGATAGGGTTTCTATAAAATCAAAAAAAATCGTGTTGTTCACATGCCCCAGGGGATCGAAGTCGCTGTAACGGGTGGTGATCCGAAGTTCTTTATCGGCCGACACGGATTTTGGGGTCCATTCATCCACATCTACATTTGTGGCGTCCGGCTCCACCGTATATGCCTGGTCCATTTTTGGCGGAATTTTTTTGAGTTTACGTTGATCGAGATCCAGATAAAGCCACATGCTGGCGGCTTCGGCCAAACATTCTTCTTTGGAAAACACCCGAAAATCGCGATACGCTTTAAGGCCTTTTTTCCCTCTGTGCCAGGACACGATGCGGATGTCTTCGCGATAGGTCGGATAACGGTGAATGATGGCACCAATTTTGTTTAACACCCATACCGTTCGTTCTTCGACCAGGGATTGGGACCCCAATCCGACCCGCTCGGAATGCTCCACGGCGGCGGCCTGAAGATAGCGAAACAAAACGCCCAGTTTCAGGCGAAACGCTGGATTGACGTCCGTGTAATCAACGCGTCTTGAGATTTCAATTTTCATGGAATTGATGCTCTTTTATAATGATTT
>JAHECI010000055.1:0-2478 GCA_024641825.1 Desulfobacterales bacterium
CTGCTGTATCCGCCGCCGATCATTACGACCTTGTCCTTGCTGATCAGCTTTTCAACCACCGAACGGCCGACTTCAGGGCGACCCGTATCATCTTCCATAACCAATTCAAGTTTTTTCCCGTTAATCCCTCCGGCGGCATTGATCTCTTCCAGCGCCAGATCAAAAGAATTTTTCTCGATTTCACCGAATTTGGCCTGAGAACCTGTCAGCGGCAGAACAACACCCACCTTAACCGTGTCTGATGCCGATGCTACTGACCAAGCCAGACCCAAGATGCACACCGAACTGATTAAAATTGTCACAATTTTTTTCATAGTATCTCCCCTCCATCGATTTTAAATGGTTAATAGAAACTTTAACATCGAGTACATCAAAAAATTACCAGCGGCTGGGTGAGGTGTCAACGGAGAAAATATTTATTTTAACTTCATTTAATTTCGGTTCCTTCTCACGCTGAAAACGGGAGGAACTCAAGTTTAAATACATCGGTGAATTTGAAGGCTTAAGTTTTTGTTTTTACTCAGGATGGGCAAGAAATCCGATTCCCTCTTGGGTTTCATTGTTCTGATAAACATGCAAGAATCTGCCTTGGCTGGCAGACGGGACATGGACGATGTGCACGACGGATTGGTATGCATCAAACTCCGGAGCCAATGCGGTGAGCTGGTTGGGTGCTCCCGTGAAGAATTCTTCTTTGAACGTCGTATCCGCTTGATCGGGGAAAATGGCAACCGGCGCGATTTGAGCTTCCACAAGATCGTTGAAAAAATGCGTGCCAAAGGATACTTCCGGCGTATAGCCTTCTTTTGCAAATGCAACTTCCCCTAAGATCAACGTATGGTTGATATCCTCATAGCCGACCCGGACACCGAGATTGATGTCGTTGCTCCCCCATCGTCCGGGTCCGAAAAGCACGTACCGTTTATCCTGAAGGCGCCTGTTGAGGCCGCTGATGACGCGGCCGATTTCAAGCTTTTCGTCGTAAGTGGCAAGTTTGCCGTAGGCCTGTGGGCATACATAAACAATATATTCTATGTTCGGTATGATACTGCTTGAAACCACCTGGTTGTTGGTGAAGATGATTTGTTGTTGATCGAGATCCTTGGGCAGCTGGACCCGTCCGATGTCCTCACTCACCGCCAGGGAGCGGCACTGGAGAATGTAGAGGTGCTCATCATCCCAGGCGAATTCGATATCCACAGGCCGTCCGTAAGCTTCCTGGAGCTTCCGGAGAATTTTTTTCATTAGGCGGCTGAAAACCGTTTTCGAAAGTAGGTTGTCAAACGTCAGGCAGGTCCTTTCAGGGTTGATCGGCTGCCCCTTGAACATGGGTGGAGAAAGGTGACCGTCCTGGTTGACCGCCAAAGCCAAATAGAGATCCGGATGGGGTGTTTCCTTCAAAAACGTCGGATATGGGACCGATTCGAATCGGCCGGTTTTAAGATTGAGCACGTCCGTGATTTTTTGGGAATATTTTACGATCTTCTCCACCCCCACCTCCGGCCGGAGAAGGGGATGACTCAGATGAACCATTCGAGGATAGTCCTGGCCGGTTCGATCCACAGCCCGGGTCCCGAGGCCGAAAACCAGGCGGACAAGGCCATCTTCTTTTTTTATGCGGGGTGTCCAGGCATAGGAACTGTAGGAAAAACCGACGCCGGCGGCAAAAGGGAAAAAATAGTCACCCAATCGTCGACCCACGACCTTTTGCACCAGCACACTCATTTTTTCATCAAAATCGAGAAGGTTATGATCCCGGCGATACAGAATCGGACCGGGGCCGAAAGTGCTCATATGGACCTGTTTGAGCCCCCACATAAATTCATTGAGACGTTTATCCAGGTCACCTTGGTTGGCCACGAAAAAAGAATCATATTTGCCGGAAAAGGCATAACCGAAATTATCTTCCAGAAGGCTGGAGGATCTGAGGATCAGAGGATGTTCCCCCGCCTTTATTAAGAAATTTCGGAAATCTTCCACAGCGTCCGGCGGGAAGGTCGATTTATTGAACAGCTCGGCAATATTTCTATATTCTTCTTCGATTTGTTCCCGGGTCTTATATTTTTGACTTTGAAACCGTTCGAGATTGTTGTATTCAAGAAAATCGGAAAAGACGCCGGAGCTGAAATAATAAGATTCAGGAATTCTGACGTAACGGTCTATTTCGGAGTCCCCCGGCGTTAGTTTGGGTACTAAAATTTTATAGGCCAGAAACATGCCGGCGGCCTTTCCGCCGACCTTTCCGGTCCGGCGGCGGCTCCAGTATATATGGTCCACCAGTTCTTCGATGTCCCGGATGGTGATGTGATTTTTGGCGATGCCGATAAACGGCAATTGATTGGAAATGAAGTGGTTGATGAGCGCGACTCTGACAGCTTCAGCCTCGTTTGGGGAAATATGGAGCCCGCCCATGGGAATCTCACAAAATTCCTTGAGGGCCTGCTTGATTTTTCTGGAGGTCGCCCCTTCCTTATGGAT
>JAHECI010000055.1:2578-13712 GCA_024641825.1 Desulfobacterales bacterium
TGAGCGCGACTCTGACAGCTTCAGCCTCGTTTGGGGAAATATGGAGCCCGCCCATGGGAATCTCACAAAATTCCTTGAGGGCCTGCTTGATTTTTCTGGAGGTCGCCCCTTCCTTATGGATGACTCTGTTAAGATTTTTGAATCGGTCCTGCTTTCTGGCCAGGTTAATATGGTTCTCTATTTCCGATTTGCTGAATGAATTGGCGAAATAAAGATCGATAATGGCGTCCATATATTCCCGGAGAGTTTCCTCGTCCGGATCTTGTCCATGGGTGCGAATTGCCGCTAAAGCCTCCTCTCTGATCCCCTCCTCGGTGATGATGTTTCTTTCCGTCAGGGCTGACAGAAATATCTCTCGCGTTGAATCGAGAAGTTGGGGGTAACGCATCAACTTGGTGAACAATCGGTAGGTTTTGACCAGATCCATCTCTTTTCGCCCGTTAATAATAAACCTCCTCTGAATTAAATCCGAAATTCAAAGCAAATTCGATTAGAGAAAATTCAAAGCAAAAATGAAAAAATAATATCTATGTATCTATTGAACCATTTAAAAAATGGTCAATTTTATCCCAGATCAAGGAAGACGAGGATTTAAATCTGAGTCTGACCCCGGAGAAATAGGCCGCGCCCCGATGAAATCGGCGTTACATTTCATTGGGCAATCACAGATATTGGTCAAAAGGGGACTTTTTTCAAAAGTATCACATTATGCCCATCCTCTTAGCCGGCACGCTTCTGCCACCCTGGCTACCGAGACAAGATAGGCGGCCCGACGCATGTTGATTTTTTCTTTCAGGTGCATTTGGTATACGTCGGAAAAAGCGTTGGTCATTTTTTCATCGAGTCTTTTGTGGACTTCTTTTAACTCCCAGTAATAATTATAGGTGTTCTGCACCTGTTCAAAGTATGACACGGTAACGCCGCCGGCATTGGCCAAAAAATCGGGAAGAACGATGACCCCGTTATCATAGAGGATGTCATCTGCAGCCGGGGTGGTGGGTCCGTTTGCCAGTTCACATAGAATTTTGCAACGAAGCTTGGCCGCATTATTTTCCGTAATCACATTTTCAAGGGCCGAAGGGAACAATACCGTCACTTCGAGTTCCAGCAAGTCTTCATTGGAAATTTCATCGGCATCCGGATACCCTTTCAGCACGCCGTTGTTCAGCTTATAATCCACAAGGTCCTTTGCCGCCATCCCTTCGGGGTTGTAAACACCCCCTTTGGAATCCGAGGCTGCCACGAGTTTCAATCCCAGAATTTCTTCACCGAGGCAGGCAGCATACTGGCCGGCATTTCCAAAACCTTGTACAGCCATGGTATTGCCCTGAAGTTCGATTCCCTGAACCTTTGCGGCTTCCCGGGCCACATAGATACCGCCCCGGGCGGTGGCATCCCCCCGTCCCTGGGAACCTCCCAGGGGAAGCGGTTTCCCGGTAATAACGCCCGGATGTTTTTCACCCACGATGGTTTCGTATTCATCCATCATCCAGGCCATAATCTGGGGTGTGGTATAGACATCCGGCGCCGGCACATCTTTGGTTACACCGAGTGTCCGTGCAATGGCACGGATGTAGGCACGGGCAAGGCGTTCCTTTTCAGTTTCCGAAAGCTCTTTGGGGTTGCAAATGATTCCCCCCTTGCCCCCTCCCAGGGGGATGTCGACCACCGAAGTTTTCCAGGTCATCCAGGCTGCCAGTGCACGCACGGTATCAACGGTTTCGTCCGGATGCCATCGGATACCGCCCTTGGCCGGTCCGCGTGCGGTGTTGTAGGCGATTCTAAAGGCATGAAAGACTTTTGTTAACCCGTCATCCATTTTTACCGGAAGGATGACTTTCAATTCCTGCATGGGCCAACGAAGCAGTTCGTGCATGGCTGGGTCCAAACCAAGACGCTGTGCAGCGTCATCGAGTTGCTGCTGGGCAATCTTAAAGGGATTAAGGGCATCTTTCATAACTTGCTCCTTTCCAGGGGGCGTTGTTTGTTTGATATGGGTTATCCGCGACATGCCAATTATATTATATATAACAATACAACATCTATTATATCAAGGGCTTTATGATACCCAAAGGGGTGGGGAAGGAGCAACTTGTTCTTTTTATTGTTTTTTGATAGCGCGTTCCCTGGTCGAAGCAAAGCGGAGATTCCCTATGGGGAGCGGGGAGATTTATGAAACATTTGAACTAACAATTCCCTATATTGTGTGCTATGGTTCCGGAATCGATAACTTGGTCCCTAGGAAAGGAAGTTTGTTCACAATGAAAAAATCGATGGTTATATTCGGAATGATAGTGTGTATGTTAACCGCCGGTATCGGATGGACCAGGGAAAAAAAACAGAAGGAGAATCCCGTGTACGTCATTCAAACAACCCTCGGCGATATCGAGGTGGAACTGTTCCGGAGAGAGACCCCCCAAACAGTCGCCAATTTTATTGGGCTGGCCGAGGGCACCAAGGAATTTAAAGATGCCAAAACCGGCAACCCGACCAAACGCCCCTATTACGACGGGCAAAAATTTCATCGGGTGATCAAAGATTTCATGATTCAAGGCGGCTGCCCCCTGGGCAACGGACAAGGCGGGCCGGGCTATACGTTTGCGGATGAAATAGACGCCAAAGCCATGGATCTGGACAAAATAAAAGCCTTTGACCCGAAAAAGGGCCCACACCCTTTCTTGATGATCCAGACCCAGGAGCAATTCCAGAAAAACGTTGTTATGCCCCTGTTCCGAGCCATGAATATTAACTCCCAGGAAGATTTCGATCAAAGAAAAGAAGAATTCCAAGCCAGGCTCAACACCCTGACCCTCATAGAGGCTTATGAAAATATGGGCTATGTCTATTCCGACGTCGGATCCGCCCATCCGCCGGTTCGCGGTTCCCTGGCCATGGCCAATGCAGGACCCAATACCAACGGATCGCAATTCTTCATCAATCTGGTGGATACGGACTGGCTGAACGGGAAACATACCGTGTTCGGCAGGGTGGTAAAAGGAATGGATGTGGTCGACAAGATCGGGGCCGTTAAGGTGGATTCCGGAAGCAAGCCGGTTGAAGACGTGAAAATTATTTCTATTCGCCGGAGAGCTTCCCAATAGCACGCATACCCGAATCGAGCCGAAACTCGATTCGTATAGAAACTATTTTGGACTTTTTGGCAATGAGCAGGTATATTGCCGACAGAGGATTCGTTGTGGGGATTGAAATTTTAAACATGTCTTTTTTGATTTCGGACGGGTCGAACCGGGAGGGTTGACATGGGTTTTTGCCTTATGGAAGGTAATGAAGCAATGGCCTGGGGGGCTGTCGATTCAGGATGCCGTTTCTTCGCCGGATACCCCATCACCCCGGCCACGACCATCTTTAACGCCCTGCTCAAGCTTTTGCCGCCTTTGGGCGGCATCTGCCTTCAGGGAGAAGATGAGATCGCCTCCATCGGTTACTGCCTGGGAGCATCCATGGGGGGATTGAAGGTTATGACCGCCACGTCAGGACCGGGGATCAGCCTCTATAGCGAACATATTTCCTTTGCCATCGGAAGCGAGATTCCCATTGTCATTGTCGATGTTCAGCGGCTGGGTCCATCCACCGGTTCAGCCACCCGGGGTGCTGACGGCGATATTCAATTCCTGCGCTGGGGGAACAGTGGGGGGTTGCCGGTCATTGTCCTGGCCCCGGTGGATGTCAAAGACTGTTATTCCCTGACCGTCGAGGCGTTTAATCTTGCTGAAGAATTCAGATGCCCGGTATTCATTGCGTCCAACAAAGAGATCGCCATGACCCGTGAAAATATCGATATGGATGCTTTCGGCCCCCCCAAAATTATCCATCGCGCATCTCCTCCTCCTGGACGACCATTTATCCCTTTTGAGGCGCCTTCGAACAGCAGGACACCGTATTTTTTGCCCATCGGCGGCCGGACCATCGTCCGTCAGACGTCTTCTACCCACGGTCCTGACGGGTACATTACCACCGATTCCGATGAAATTGCCGGAATTCAGGACCGACTCAACACCAAGCTTCTTTCAGCAGTTGGAACGTTTAGTTTTCACGAGTCGTTTCCGGAAGAAGATGCCGATACGCTCATTTTGGCCTATGGGATAACCGGCCGGGCCGGGCGTGATGCATATAATGCTTTTAAAAAAGCCGGTAAACCTGTTTCGCTCCTCATTCTAAAAACCCTCTGGCCGGTGCCCGAGGAATTGATTCGGAAAAAAGCCGGCCCTGTAAATCGTGTGGTGGTGGTGGAGATGAATCTCGGCCAGTATGTTAGAGAAATCGAGCGAATACTGCCGGATAAAAAAATCGATTTTCTGGGCCGAATGGACGGGAAGTTGATAACCCCGCGGCAGATCGAGGAGGTGGTATTCCATGTCTAGTTTGCTGAATACCGGCAGACCCCCGGTTTTCTGCCCGGGTTGCTCCCACGAACGGATTACCCATGCCCTTGACAAGGCCTTTTCGAATTTGGGCTTTCAAGGCCAAGATGTCGTGATCGTCACCGACATCGGGTGTTCCGGACTTTTTGATACCTTCTTTAACACCCACGCATTTCACGGTCTCCATGGCAGGGCCCTGACCTATGCCACGGGTCTCAAAATGGCCCATCCTGAACTGAACGTCATTGTAACCATGGGAGACGGCGGGCTGGGTATCGGCGGTGCCCACATTCTTTCCGCATGCCGGCGTAATCTCGACTTGACCTTGCTGGTTTTAAACAACTTCAATTTCGGTATGACCGGCGGCCAGTTTTCGGCAACAACGCCGCTGAACGCCCAGGTGGGATCCGGTTTTCTTAACCGCATGGAACGGCCCATGGATATATGTCAGGTGGCATCTTCAGCCGGCGCCCCTTATGTCAAACGCTTTTCGAGTTATGCGAAAAACCTTGTGGAAGAAATAGAAAGTGCCATCCGCTTCGAAGGTTTTTCTATCCTTGACATCTGGGGGATATGCCCGGGTCGTTTTACCAAGCGCAACAGACTTACCCCGCAAATCATCGAAGACGCCCTGGCCAAGATGCAGGCCATAAAGACTCCGGTACCCGACAACCTCAGAAAAGAATACGGCCGTCACTACAGAGAGCTGGCTGCCGACCAGAAGCCGGTTGAACGGCCCACAACAATAGAGAGACAATTCATCCCCCCCGAGGTCGGCAGAAAAGAAGTCATTATCTTGGGCAGCGCCGGTCAGCGGATCATAACGGCCGGTGAAATCCTGTGTCTGGCGGGTCTTGCAGCGGGACTTAAAACAACCCAGAAAAACGAGTACAACATTACGGTGCTCAGAGGGCATTCCATCACCGAGGTGATTCTATCTCCGGAAGATATTGGGTACACGGGGATAGCGCGTCCGGACGTTGTCTTGGCGCTGAGCCAGGAAGGGGTGGACCGCCGAAGACATATTTTTGATGATCTGGACCACCGGAGCCTGATCATCCTGGGCAAAGAGATCGACCTGCCGCCCTGTAAAGCCGAGGTGCACCGGATCGACTTTAAAGCCCTGAAGATCAAACCCCATGACCGTGCCCTCGCTTCACTGGGAATTCTGGCAAAACTCAGCCGGGTTATCGGTCTGGATATGCTGGCGTCTGCCATTAGATACAGGTTCAGGGGCGCCGTTCTGGCCTCAGCACAGGATATGGTCGAGGGGGTTGAAATCGGCTGAAAGGCCATTGTGGATATTGCAGGCAATCTTCGGCCCCTTGAATTCAAACATTTCTTAACATATTGTTTCCCATCAACCCCACGAGCAGCTCAAACTTAACGCCTTGTTCTCACTATTAATCCTTCCTTATTAAGTATTTATTTTACCTAAAGCATACTAAATAAATCAGTCTTGTTTTTTGATGAAAACCTGATATTTGAATCCCTAAATATTACATTATACCAACGCGTTTTAATTTTATGGGGTTCGCAGGGCGAACTGTTTCAGTTAAGAAAGGATCATGGGAAATGGGATTCGTCATATCGGATCAGATCTTAAGCCAGACAAAAGAATGTACTCGGGAGTTCTTCTGCCTTAAAACCGTTCAGGATAAAGACCATAAGATTTGCGA
The DNA here is from genome assembly GCA_024641825.1 of Desulfobacterales bacterium. Classification (GTDB taxonomy): domain Bacteria; phylum Desulfobacterota; class Desulfobacteria; order Desulfobacterales; family UBA11574; genus JAAXQD01. Next base: position 8,640 of record JAHECI010000055.1, read on the forward strand.
GGTGTTGGATGCCAACGGGGAAAATGTGCTGTTCCTGAAATCGAAAAGGATCGCTGAATGTCCCTATCAGATTTCATTTGGTGAAAGTCTGATTTGCACGTGTCCCACACGCTATGCAATCCACCAAAAATACAGAAAATAAGGGTTTTTTAAAAACGTATCCCATCGGTTAAAATCGTCCGTTCAAGAGATGTTTACATCCATGGTTCTGGCCTGCCGGATCGCGTACGGGGCAGGATCAATTTAGTGTCCATCCGGAAATGGTAGATTTTGGTTCAGGGCAAGGCCCGAGCGTTTCTGAAACCACAGGAATAGCGTGCTATTTCGAGGATTGCAGAAAAGCGAGAACGCAGTTTTGGGCCGAAAGATGCCGTTTATGGATGGACACTATTTAAATCTTAACCGCCCTGGCACCCTGCCACACAGCCGGATCGGACCTGTCTTAAATGGTGATCCGATGCTATACCCCGCATAATTCCGATCCGATTACAAATCTTCGGAGCAAATCTGCCAATTTTCAATTCCCTCGCTTCCCCCCTTCAGGCTGTCGAAGGAATGTCTTCGCTGCCGCAGTTCAGGCATGGTTTGGTGTTGACATTTTATCTTAATTTCGTTAACCAGATCAAATTTGAAGGTTAACAAAAAGATGGGCGACCCGTGAAAGGTAATATTCTTAAAATACTGAGGGATGAAAAAGATGTTGTTTCCGGAGAGATTCTCAGTGATCGGCTCGGAATTTCAAGGGTTTCCATATGGAAGCATATCAAAAAGCTCCAGGAAATCGGATACGCCATCGATGCAACATCCAAGGGCTATTGTCTGGTAAGCGCGCCGGACGTCCTTTACCCATGGGAATTCGGGGACAGAGAATCAAACATCCATTATTTTGATGCTGTCGATTCCACCATGGATGTTGCCAGAGAACTTGCACGGAACAACTGCCCCCACTTTACGGTGGTCATTTCCGGCCGGCAGACCAAAGGGAGGGGCCGGCTTTATCGGACCTGGCTCTCTTCGGAAGGGGGGCTTTATTTTACAATGGTCCTCAGGCCAAAAATACCGCCGGCGCTGAGTTCAAGGGTCAACTTTGCGGCGTCCATGATTTTGGCCCGAACCTTGCGTAAAATGTTCGAGATCGATGCCATGGTAAAATGGCCCAACGATATACTGATAGACGGCCGGAAGGTTTCGGGACTCCTTTCTGAAATGGAGGCTGAAACCGATCGGGTACGCTTTATCAACGTCGGCGTGGGAATCAACGTCAATAACGATCCCACCGTCGTCGAACCCATGGCAACCTCGTTGAAAAAAATCCTTGGAAGAAAGATTTCACGGAGAGCGCTGTTATCCGAGTTCCTCGATGGTTTTGAAAGCCGACTTAATCGCGGGGCTTTGGAACATGTGGTTTCTGAATGGAAGAAATACGCAGAGACGCTGAACCGGCACGTCAGGATCGTAACCGACCGTGAAATATCAGAAGGCCTTGCCGTTGACGTGGACAAGGATGGCGCACTCATATTAAAACTTGCCGACGGATCCGTTAAAAAAATCATCTATGGCGATTGTTTTCATGAAGACAAAAGATAACGGGTGATAAATTAGAAAGGAATATCGATGGAGGGCCCTTCCACATCCCTTCGCATGACGGTATATGCTTCACTTCTGGCGGCCCTGATTGCAGCAGGTGCCTATCTGGCACTGCCCATCGGTCCGGTGCCGATTGTTCTGCAGAATTTTTTTGTATTTCTTTCAGGCCTGTTACTGGGGCCCAGATGGGGGGCTGCAAGTGTCGGGGTGTATCTGATGGCCGGTGCTTTGGGACTTCCCGTGTTTGCCGGCGGTATCGGCGGCATCGGACGTTTTGCAGGACCCACCGGCGGGTATCTTTTGGGCTATCTTCCGGCGGTCTATGTGATCGGATGGATTTCGAAAAAATCGAAAGGACGTGGGGCGTTGGATGTGCTTGCCATGGTCTGCGGCAGTATCGTTATATATACCTGTGGCATATCCTGGCTGAAAATATTATCCGGGATGACACTGGCAAAAACCCTGGCCGTGGGGATGTATCCGTTTATCCTGGGAGATGGGCTTAAAATTGCTGCAGCGGTTCCCATCGTCAAAGCATTAAGGCCCATCATCCGAACATCCATTGGGCCGAACCATCATACGGACATTTATGAAAATCATTGAAATCGAAAATCTCAACCATCGGTTTGCAGACGGCACCCTTGGGTTGAAAAATATAAACCTGACCATTGAGGAAGGGACCTTTGTCGTCATCGCCGGACCCAACGGATCCGGAAAATCAACCCTTTTAAGACACCTGAACGGTCTTCTTTTGCCCACCACCGGAACGGTTCGGGTGGCGGGTATTCCGGTGCCGGAAAACCTGATTAGCGTCCGGCAGATGGTGGGGATGGTATTCCAGGATGCCGACAGTCAGATCGTCGGTGAAACGGTCTCCGATGATGTGGCCTTCGGACCGGAAAACCTTTGCCTGGACCGGCAGGAGGTAAACAGGCGGGTGGCCCGGGCACTGGATCTTGTGAACCTGGTCAAATTAAAAAATCAGAAGCCCCATCTTCTGTCAGGAGGAGAAAAGCGACGGCTTGCCATCGCCGGCATTCTGGCCATGGAACCCAAGGTTCTGGTTTTTGATGAACCGTTTTCCAGCCTGGACTACCCGGGTATAAAGCAGGTTTTAGAGCAGATCATCTCTTTGCACCAAACCGGGCATACCATCCTGGTGGCGGCCCACGATCTGGAAAAGGTTATGGCCCATACCGATCGTCTGGTCATCATGAACCACGGAAAAGTGGTCAAAGACGGATCGCCCGATCAATTGATCGGAGAGCTCGAGGCCTTTGGCATCAGACAGCCGTGTGCCTACCGGCTGGGGGGCGAGGTTCAATCATGGCTGAATTGACCGTTTTCGGTTTCCGCCAGGGAATTTCTCTTTTACATCGACTGGATGTTCGATTTAAACTCATATTCCTGGTTCTTATCAGCCTTTCAAGTCTGAGAGCACAGATAGCAGGGCTTTTTCTTTTAACGCTGATTCTGGTGCTTGCACTCATCCATGTTCGGGTGTCTTTGGGATCCATTTTAAGAGATCTTCGCTATGTTTCGGTCCTCCTTGTATTTATTTTCGTGACCCGGGCATTGTCCACATCCGGATCGGCGCTTTTTGAATTCAAGATCATCTCCGTTACCCGGGAAGGGCTCCATGCGGGTGCCCTGGTTTGCTGGCGGCTTGTGATCGTTATCATCACCGGGCTGGCATTTGTTTTAACCACGCGGCCGTCGGAAATCAAAGGGGCGGTGGCGTGGATGCTGCGCCCTTTTCCGTTTGTTCCGGGCAAGCGGATCGCCACCATGATGGGCCTGGTCGTGCGGTTTATGCCGGTTGTTTTTCAAGAGGCAAAGGAGACCCTGGATGCCCAGCGGGCAAGGGGGGTGGAAAACAGGAAAAATCCGGTGTATCGATTGGTAAAGCTCGGAATTCCGGTGCTGCGCCGGACATTTGAACGGGCCGATAAACTGGCCTTTGCCATGGAGGCCAGATGTTATTCTGAAGACAGGACGGACCCTCGACTTGCTTCAGGGATAAAGGACTGGATAGCGTTTTTTGCCGTTGTATTCCTGTGTTCGATCACAATAATGTAAATCAGGGTATCAATGGGGTTGAAAATTTCAAATTTGATATTATTTTTTGTTGACAACCGTTGGTTCTCTAGGTAAAGAATTATGTTTCTAAGGGCCGTTAACTCAGTCGGTAGAGTATCTGCCTTTTAAGCAGAGAGTCGCTGGTTCGAGCCCAGCACGGCCCACCATATGCGTCCCCATCGTCTAGCCAGGTCCAGGACACCGGCCTTTCACGCCGGCAGCAGGGGTTCAAATCCCCTTGGGGACGCCACCGACATCATCAAGCCCGGTAACCCCGGGCTTTTTTGTTTCCAAGGCCGGTCGAAGATCCCTTATTCGCCGGGAATTTTAACTGTATTGTCCATAAGATCGATATATTCCTTTGGTGACCCACCCTTTAATGGACGACCCTCATTGTTGTTTAAATTCATCCTATAAGATATAAGGGGTTAGATGAGCGCTGTTGGCATTTACTCAAAACGTTGAGCAAATTGTAATCAAAGAATTTCTGACGATTCCGGTGGCGGAATTGTTTTAATCCTCAACTCACAGCTTGAAAAGGCGGTAGCGATGCGGCCCGACCCCCGATCAACGTTCGGCACCAACGTCCCCGATGCCGGACGCGATAAGACCCTGATTGATGTTCTTCTCATCCAGCCGCCCATCAGGGACTTTTATCTGACCGCCAAGAGAACCCTGCCATACGGACTGACGCGTATCGCCGCAGTTCTTTTGCAGGAGGGCTTTTCGGTTGATATCTGCGATGGGCTCGCCGCTTCCAAATCCCGCATCATCGACCTGCCGGAGGAAATGGCATATGTTCGCGAATACTACAGCCAGCCGGACCGATCCCCTTTCGGGCTGTTTTATCATTATCGCCACCATGGCTACAGCTTCGAGCACATCGGCCAGGTTGCCCGCGCTTCCGGAGCGTTTCTGGTGGGTGTGTCCGCCCTGTTCACACCCTATTTCCGGGAAGCTTTACAGGTGGCCGAGGCTGTAAAAAAGTTTCATCCGGCCTGTAAAATCGTTTTGGGCGGGCACCATCCCACAGCCCTGCCAATGAGCGCTATGGAGCATCCGGCAATCGATTTTGTCCTCAGGGGCGAAGGCGAGGTATCCATGGCCTTGCTGGCCGGGGCCGTCAAAAACGGCCATGGCTTTGAGGCCATACCGGGTATCGTCTTTCGAAAGGAAGACGGATCCATCCACGTGGATTCGCCGGCCTTCACGGCGGATCCGGATCGATTGCCCCTGCCGGCCGCTCATCTCGTGAAGCAGCAGTTTTATCGCAGAAAAAATAAAGGCAGCGCGGTCATCGTTACCAGCCGGGGCTGCCCCCTCAAATGCACTTACTGCAGCGTGGGCGCAGCATCTTATCTGTCTTACCGGCGCCGCAAGACCCCATCTGTCATGCAGGAGATTGAA
>JAHECI010000357.1 GCA_024641825.1 Desulfobacterales bacterium
CGGAACCGGTGGCGCAGCCAAGGCCATTGCATTTGTTTTAAACTGGCTGAGAACAACCGCTATTTTTGTTGCCGGCCGGGACATGGAAAAAACCCGTCAAATTGTCGAACGCTTTGGGGGAGAAGCCATATCCCTTTATGATCTTCCGAACCGAACGTTGGATGTCAACATCGTGGTCAACGCCACGTCGGTTTCAAGCCCTGACGAGTCCCCCGAGATGGCTGCATTGCTTGAAAAAATTCAAATAAAGGGCTGCGAAATGGTGGTCGATCTCAACTATGACCGACGTGAAAATTTCTGGCAGGATATGGCCTTAAGAAATGGTGCGCCGTTCATGGATGGGTTGCCGGCCCTGGCATATCAATCCAGGCGGACCCTTGCCCTGTGGACCGGAATCCAGGTGCCGCCGGAGGAATTTTTGAAAGTCCTCGATGAAATTTTGTAGATTTGAAGGGCGTCCCCGTTATCGCCTCACTTTTAACCCCGTCATCCGGAACGTCCTTTGAGGACCAGGCTTTTTTGTTTTTCTTTGTTCCGTTTGTCCTTCTCAACAAAAAGCGGTTTCCCGCTGTCATAGGCTTTTCCCGTATAGTACATTAGCGTTGCCGGCGTCGACGGAGAGGGCGTAAAAATCTGAATCTGCCGGGGTTTGAACTTGAGAACCCTGCGGCTGAAGCGGTTTAAACGCTCCATGTCCTGGAGTGTACATCCCGGATAAGCAGCGATAAAATAACAGGTTAAGAACTGTTTTTTTCCCATCCTGCGATTGATCTTTTCAAAATAGCGGAAGAATTCCATAAAGCTCTCTATGGAGGGTTTTCCCATGAGCGCAAGGATATGATCTTCGGAATGCTCGGGTGCGACCTTCAGTTGTCCGGAAATATGATGCCGGATAATCTCTTCAAGATATTGAAGGCCGTATGTTTGATCTTTTATCACCAGATCATGGCGTATTCCGGAACCGATGAAAACCTTTTTAACCTTCGGCATCTGCCTGAGTTTTTTCAGCAGGACCATCTGGGATAGATGGCTGATTTTCAGCTTATCGCAGACGTCCGGAGTCAGGCATTGCTTGTTGCGGCATGTGCCTTTGGTTTTTTTCCGCTCGCATTCGATGCCGTACATATTGGCGGTGGGGCCTCCGACATCGTGAATGTATCCTTTAAATTCAGGATGGTGGGTTAAAATCGACGCTTCCTTCAGAATGGACGCTTCGCTCCGATCCACAACCCTTTGCCCCTGATGTAAGGATATGGCACAGAAGTTACAGTCCCCATAACATCCTCTGTGAGTCGTTATTGCAAAACGGATGGTTTCAAGTGCCCGCACCGACCCCCATTCTGCATAATACGGATGGACGTCACGTTCATAATCCAACTCATGAATATGGTCCAGCTCCTCGCTCGTTGGTGGAAACTGGGGAGGATTCTGGATCAGATACCGGGTGTCCTGTTTCTGGCAAAGACCTTTTCCGGTTATCGGGTCATTGTTTTTATAAAAAATCTTAAACATTTCAGTGAACTTGGCGCTGTCCACCGCAACATCCGCATGGGATGGGAGTTCTATGTAACCTTCTTTTTTTTCCGGGGCAATATAGCAGATTCCGCGGACATCCGTAACCGGTCGGCCCCGCCGGATGTTTTCTGCCAGTTCGAGCGTCGTTTTTTCCCCCATTCCATAGACCAGAATATCGGCCTTGGCGTCAAAAAGAATCGACCGCCGGATACTGTCGGACCGGTAATGATAATGGGAGGTGCGTCTGAGGCTCGCTTCAATCCCGCCGATAACAATCGGTTTTGTCTTTTTGAAATATCGGCGAACAAGGTTGGTATATGCGATAACCGCCATATCCGGACGTCTGATATTTAGACCGCCGCCGGTCAGATCATCTTGCTTTCGCCGTTTATTCGTCGCAGTATAATTGGATATCATGGAGTCCATGCATCCCGAAGTAATTCCCCAGAAAAGATTCGGCTCCCCCAGCCGGCCGATATCCTTTCCACTGGAGATGTCGGGCTGCGCGATTATGCCGACCGTGTAACCGGCGTCCATCAGTACCTTTCCAATGACCGCGACGCCGATATACGGCGAATCCACATAGGTGTCTCCTGTGATCAGTATGACGTCCGGAGACTTCCAGCCAAGAGCTTTCAGCTCATTTTTAGTTGTGGGAAGAAACATTCAGAGAAATCCAGGTCAATTCGTATTTGTTGTGTGAAAGATGGAGAAAGATTATGTCATCTAAGCGCATCGGTACAGTTATTTATTTAGAACCTATCTCAAAAACAATCTAAGTGCCCATGGCTGTGTTGCGAAACGGTTCAAAATGCTCACATACTACGTGTATGCTCCGCTTTTTCACCGTTTCGCGCCTTGCCCTGAACCCTAATCTTATTTTTGAGATAGGTTCTAATATCAATAAAAAATACGTCGTCGTTAACTATTTGAGCCCTCGGGGAGTTTTTCTAAATCCTTGAGTCTCAGCGGAATGGATGATCTTTTTTTAAATCGGATGCTGTTTGAGTGGCTTAGGGATCGTTAGAAAGAACAGGCGCATGCCGAAATCGCATCTTTAAAAGAAATTAGAAATTGTATGGCAAACCTATTGATTTCTCAAAGATTGATTCCTGTTCTTTCTTTACGAGCCCTTGCCACGAGTTCGTGCGGTTTAAAAAAAGATTATCCATGAAGCGACTTTATTAAAAAAACACCCCAACCCCTCAACTATTTAAAAGTGATTTAAAATATGCAGGAACCTTTGCCTCAAAGGTCATTTTCTCTTTTGTATAGGGATGTAATATGGTTATGGAAGCCGCATGAAGTGTAAGTCTCTTAATACCCTTGTCTTTTTCCCCATATATTTTATCTCCGGCGACAGGAGAACCTTTTTCCGAAAAATGGACCCGGATCTGATTTTTCCTGCCTGTAATCAGATCAATTTCAAGGAGACTATACTTTTCTGATTCTCTCAGAACTTTATACCCGGTCTTAGCAAGTTTACCTTTTTTAGGATCATCAACAGAATACATTTTATGAGCACGGTTTTCTGCAAGATATGAAGTAATTACGCCCTCCTTCTCCGGTAACGTTCCATGAACTACGGCATAGTACTTTTTTTTAAATCCATGCCACTCTTCCTGAAGATAACGCTTGGCATTTTCATTTTTAGCAAAAACGATAACACCGGAAGAATCTCTATCCAAACGGTGCACGATAAATACCCGGTTTCTTGATTTCTGATTCCCTTTTCTTACGTATGTATTTAAAAGATAATAAGCTGTATTTTCTCTGACTTTGTCAGTACTCACGGTTAATAGACCACTCATTTTATCCACAACCAGAATATCATGATCTTCATAGAGAATAGAAAGCCCCCTGGGCTGATATCTTTTGGGAGGGCTTTTAAAGCTTTTCTGACGTTCCCGCATAATGTTTACTTAAGAACCTGTCCGATATGTTTTTAGTTTTCCAGTTATAAAAATTGACGGTTTCGTAAAAAGTCTGATTTTGCTCGCTCCGCAAGCAATTTTGGGATTCATGACTCGCCTGGCTAAATTGCAAGAACTCGGGCTAACGCCCTCAAACAGCTTGCAATTTTTAACGCCAGACGC
>JAHECI010000056.1:0-3168 GCA_024641825.1 Desulfobacterales bacterium
TTGATAGTCCGAAGAGATCCTGCGCGCCATCTCCGCGACCAAGGTGTCGATATCATTTTGGGTGAGGACGGGTATAAGTTCAGCCATTATTAAAAACGATTGAGTCGAGCCGTGATATTTTTAAAAAATCGGTTTGTCCGTTTAAAAATAAAGGTACAGGGGACAAAATTTCTTGTCAATTAATTTAATGTGTTACAAGCCAGCATCTGCCAACTGGTCGATCAAATCTTTTTGTTTTTTGGACAGCTTTTTGGGCATATGGACATGAATGCGGACATAAAGATCCCCTTGACCCTTACCGTCCATATGGGGGAGGCCGTGTCCGGGCAGTCGCATCTTGGTTTTGTGTTTGGATCCCGGTGGTATTTTTAAACTCAGTGTCTTGCCGTCCAGTGTTGGAACAGAAATATTCGCGCCCAGAATGGCCTCGCTCATTTTGATGTCTCTGTTTATATAAAGGTCATGGCCTTTAACATCATAAACCGGGTCGCTGAGCACTTTGGCCTTGATGTAAAGGTCTCCTGAAGGGCCGCCGTAAGGGCTTGGCTCGCCCTTTCCGGCAATGCGAAGTTTTTTCCCGGATATCATTCCCTTTGGAATCTTTACGGTAATTTTTTCACTGCGACCTTGATGTTGAAAAGATACGGTCTTTTTGGTTCCTGTGGCTGCTTCCGTTAGTGTCAAAGGGAGTTCATATACCAGATCAGATCCTTTGGGCGGTGCCTGTTGCTGCTGTTGATAACCGCCAAAGGGACTCCCTCCGCCAAAAGAGAAGCGCATTCCACTGCCGGCACCGCCGGCACGGCCGGATCCGCCGAATAATTCGTTTAATATGGTGTCAAAATCAAACCCCCTGAAAATGTCTTCCTGGGAATACCGCTGCTGGAATCCGGCTGAACCGAACGTATCGTACTGTTTGCGTTTTTCCGCGTCACTTAAAACAGCATACGCTTCACTGATCTTTTTAAACATTTCCTCAGCGCTTTTATCTCCCTTTGTATGATCGGGATGATACTTCATGGCGAGCTTCCGATATGCTTTCTTGATATCGTCTTTAGACGTATTTTTATTGACGCCGAGTATTTTATAATAATCTGTTTCCGCCATTACCTCGTTACCTCGTGGTCTTGCCCTAACTGAGCGTTTTATCTGTAAATTTAACCCGCAGATATCTGCTCCGAAAGGTTTCGGGTAAACGGGAAAAATTCTAATAATGAAAATAAGTTAAAAGTTTTTTTCTGTCAAGGATCATTCGATGGCTGGTTGTCGGTTTTTGCCCCTTGTTTTTCAACAGCTTTGATGGCGATCATTATCACGGAAAGTCCGGCGGGGGTGATGCCGTCTATTCGGGATGCCTGGCCCAGAGACGACGGCATTACCCTAGAAAGCTTTTCTTTGAGTTCATTGGAAAGGCCGTGAACCTGGGTAAAATCGAAATCTAGGGGTATTTTCATCCGCTCCAGATTCTTGAACTTGTCGATTTCCTTTAGCTGCCGTTTAATATACCCTTCGTATTTGATTTCTATTTCCACCTGCTTGGCGACTTTCCCGCTGAGGTGGTTTGAACTCCCGGCCAATTCTTTGACCGCCGTGTAGTCGAGCTCGGCTCTTTTCAGGAGCTGATCAAGGTAAACGCCGTTGTTTATGGGCGGTGTTCCTTTGCCGAGCAAATAATCGTTGGTTGTTTTGTCCGGTTTTATGACAATGGACTTAATCCTTTTAACCTCATGGGCGATCTGTTGTTTTCGTGCTTTCACATCTTTTAAGGTGTCATCGTCGATGAGGCCGAGTTCATGCCCCATCTCCATCAATCTCAAATCTGCATTATCCTCCCGCAACATGAGCCGGTATTCAGCCCGGGAGGTAAACATGCGGTAAGGTTCCCGCGTGCCCCGTGTCACCAGATCATCGACCATAACCCCCATGTACGCTTGGGATCGGTCGAGAATAAACGGCGGCCTTTTCTGAATTTTGCAGGCGGCATTGATCCCGGACCACATTCCCTGGGCGGCAGCCTCTTCATAGCCCGATGTTCCGTTAATCTGGCCGGCCAAAAAAAGGCCTGAAATCCGTTTTGTTTCCAGGGTCGGCTTAAGATTGACAGGATTAACATAATCGTACTCGATGGCATACGCCGGCCGCATGATTTCGGCCGATTCCAGACCCTTGACGGATCTGACGAACTGAATCTGTATTTCCATGGGCAGGCTGTTTCCAAGGCCGCTGGCATAAATTTCATCGGTATCGATACCTTCGGGTTCCAGGATTATCTGATGGGTTTCCTTATGGGGAAACCTGACGACCTTGTCTTCAAATGAAGGACAGTAGCGGGCCGAAATCCCTTTTATCATACCGCTATACAGCGCAGAAAGTTTAAGATTTTTTTTCACAATCTCATGGCTTTGTTTGCTGGTATGTCCGATATAGCTGGGAAGTTGCGGCATGACAATCTTTTCGGTGAAAAACGAAAATGGTATTGGATCTTCTTCGGCGCCATGCTCGACAAAAGCGTTAAAATCGATACTCGATTTTTTCAGTCTAGGCGGTGTGCCGGTCTTCATTCTTCCAAGCTCGAACCCAAGGGCTCTCAGATGGGCCGGGAGGCCATAGGATGCGAATTCCCCGGCTCTTCCGGCTTTGATAGAATTAAACCCGATATGAACCAGGCCGCTTAAAAATGTTCCGGTGGCCAGAACCACAGCATCCGCCGGGTATCCGAAACCGGTTTGATCCTCCACACCCACCACGCGGCCGTTTTCCATGACCAGCCGATCCACCATGGCCTGTTTAAGATCGAGGTTCGGCTGTTTTTCCATGACGGCCTTCATGGCCATATGATAACGGATCTTGTCGTTTTGCGTTCTGGAAGAATGGACCGCAGGGCCCTTTTTGGTGTTTAGGGTTCGATACTGTATGGCGGTTTTATCCGTGATTTTTGCCATTTCACCGCCCAGGGCGTCGATCTCCTTGACCAGTTGTCCTTTGGCCATGCCGCCGATGGAGGGACTGCATGGCATGGCAGCCACTTTGTCCAGGTCGATGGCCATAATCAGTACGCTGCAACCCATTCTGGCGGCGGCCAGGGCCGCCTCGCATCCTGCATGTCCTGCACCCACGACAATGATGTCGTATTTTTTTCGATAGAAGGTCATAAAAATTATTTTTCAG
>JAHECI010000056.1:3268-13597 GCA_024641825.1 Desulfobacterales bacterium
CCTTCCCATTTTCATTGGGTTTGCGCTCAAATTGAGTTTTGAAGTTTTCCCTTGCTCATGACGATAAATGTCCCGAAAAGGTATAATGATTTTAACGGTTATCTGAGAAGTATCTTCGGATGCAGGGTTCAGAAAATAACCATCGATGCGGGCCTTTCCTGCCCGAACCGGGACGGATCGATCTCCAGGGGCGGATGTATATACTGCAATTTAAAGGGGTCCGGAACCGGTGCCCATGAAAAAGGGCTTTCAGTGACCGACCAGATCGTTCAGGGCAAGAAAGCCCTTGCAAGGCGCTACAAAGCGAAAAAATTTTTAGCCTATTTCCAATCGTTTTCAAACACCTATGCACCCATTGAAACCCTTAGGAATCTTTACGGGCAAGCCCTTGCCATAGAAGATGTGGTGGGTCTTTCCATCGGTACCCGGCCGGATTGTGTGGCGGATCCGATTTTGGAGCTCTTGCAGGGCTATGCGGAAAATCATCTTGTTTGGATCGAATACGGATTGCAATCCGCCCATGATTCTACCCTTGCGTTTATAAACCGCGGGCACGATTTTGAGTGTTTTAAACAGGCGGTGAATGCGACGAAAAACAGGGGAATCAAAATATGCGCCCATGTTATTCTTGGTCTTCCCAATGAAAGCAAAGCCCATATGCTCGAAACCGCCGATGCCATTGCCGGCCTTGGAATAGACGGTATCAAAATTCACCTTCTCTATGTTGTAAAAGGAACAAAACTGGATGCCCTTTACCAGCAGAAAAAATACACGTGCCTGGCCCAGGAAGAATATGTCGATATCGTCTGTGATTTCCTTGAACGGATTCCCAAAGATATGGTGATTCAACGTCTGACCGGCGACCCCCATCCTGATGAACTCGTGGCACCCCAGTGGTCGCTCAAAAAAGCCGAAACCCTTGCGCTGATCCAGGAGGCTCTTGAAAAAAGGGATTCGTGGCAGGGGAAACGGGTTGTTGGCTGACCCGGGGTCAGGGTTACGACGATTTTTTCGTGTACCGTTGAACCAGGGGGAATCTTCTGCCGTAACCGAAAGCCTTTGATGTCACCTTAAGACCGGGTGCTGCCTGATGACGCTTGTATTCATTCCGGTCAACCCTGTAGATGACATCTTCCACGATCATTTTGTCGAATCCTGTTTGCACCAGCTCATCGGCACTTTTGAAATCTTCGATGTATCCTTTTAGGATGGCATCGAGCATTTCATACGGCGGCAGGTCGTCCTGATCGGTTTGGTCGGGCTTGAGTTCGGCGGAGGGCGCTTTGGAAATGATCCGCGGGGGAATTAACGCGGTGTCCCGATTTATGAAACGCGCAAGATCGTAAACAACTGTTTTTGGAATATCTGAAATTACGGCCAGTCCACCGGTCATATCTCCATACAGCGTACAGTAGCCAACGGCGAGTTCGGATTTGTTGCCCGTGGCGAGGACTAACGCGCCGTGTTTGTTGGACAGTGCCATGAGGATGTTGCCTCTGATTCTGGCTTGAATGTTCTGTTCCGTAATATCGGGTTCGGTATCCTGGAAAGCCGGTGAAAGAGACTTTAAAAATTCTTTAAACAGGCTGTCAATGGGAATTCGGGTCTGGACGATGCCCAGATTCTCGGAAAGCTTTTCCGTATCTTCATAGTTTTCTCTGGACGTGTATTGGGACGGCATAAAGACCGCCGAAACATTTTCCCGACCCAAGGCCGATACTGCAATACACGCTGTCAGGGCTGAATCTATACCGCCGCTCAAGCCCAGAACCACCTTTGAAAAACCGCACTTTGTGACGTAGTCACGGGTTCCCATGACAAGCCCCTTGAAAATGGCTTCCGCATCCGATGTCGATGTCTCGTGGATGTGGATCGGCTGAGGTTTTAAGGTGTTTGAATCAAAGACCACCAGGTCTTCTTCAAAATCGGCGGCTCTGGCCACGGGCTTTCCGTTTTTATCATACGCGGTGCTCGATCCGTCAAAGAGAATGCTGTCATTGCCGCCGACCTGATTGGCAAACATAACCGGGACGTTATATTTCCGGGCCATGAACTCGAACATGTTCCATCTGAATTCTTTGTGCCCCAGATAATATGGAGAAGCAGATATGTTGATGACCAGATCGGCGCCTGCCTGGATGAATTGCGCCACAGGGTCTGTGTCATAGATCCTTCGTTGGAAAATATCTTCGTCGTTCCAGGCATCTTCACAGACGGTGAGTCCAACCCTGTGGCCTTTGTAGGGATACGGCGAGCTTTGGCTGCCGGGCTCGAAGTACCGCATTTCATCGAAGATGTCATATGTGGGCAACAACTGTTTGTGAACCTTGTGAAGGATCTTGCCGTCTTCAAAGAGAATGGCGGAATTAAAAAGCGGTTTTCCTTTCTCGGCGGGATTTCTGTCCACAAATCCGCATATGACACCGATGCCATGGATGGATCGAACGAGCCTGTCCAAACAGGCCAGGTTGGCATCGACGAAATCCTTTCTCTCGAGAAGATCCTGGGGCGGGTATCCGGTAATAACGAGCTCTGAAAAGACCACCAGATCGCATTGAAGCTGGATGGCTTGATGGGAAAAGTTCTTTATCCGCTCGAAATTGTAGTCAAAATCGCCGACGATGGGATTAATCTGTGCGATGGCTATTTTCATGGGTGTTCACCTATTAATATATCTTTTTTTAATCTTGAAAAACCTGGTTCTCTAAACCGGCTCAGAAACAATTGGCTATGCCCGTAAATTATTCGACGGGAATAATGGAATTCCAATATTCCATCCTTCCAACCACGTGCAATGAGATGTTAATCACACCCTTATGGGGTGAAACCAAAGCCGGTTTCTATAGGTTCGGATTCTTTACGCTGCTTGCAAGAATTTTTTTATCAGGTCCCGGATTTCCGGGAACTGTTCCGGTTCAGCCCATATAAGGTCGGGATCGGCTTTGAACCATGTCAGTTGACGTTTTGCATATCTTCTTGTATCCCGTTTTAAGATCCGTACGGTTTCATCCCACTCGCATCGACCTTGAATAAAATCGACCATGTGGCGGTAACCGATGGACTGCATCGATCTAAGGTGGGGGGCGTATCCCATTTCCAGCAGTCCTGTAACTTCGCCCACAAGGCCGGCGTCGATCATGGCATCGACCCGTCGGTTGATGCGATCGTAGAGTCGGTCCCGGTTTATATGAAGGCAGATTTTCAAAAAATCAAAGGAATTGTCTTTAAAATTGTGCTCGCGATGCAATTGGGCCATGGTTTTTCCGGTGGACTCGTAAACTTCCAGGGCCCTTATGATCCTGTAGGCATCATTCGGGTGTATTTTTTTTGCAGAATCGGGATCTTTCCCATGTAATCGTTTGTGCAAGAACGCCGGCCCCTGATTTTGAGCCTCTTCTTTTAAACGGCTCCGTATCCGGGGATCTGATGCTCCGGCTTCAAATAGGCCGTGCACCAGTGCTTTGATATAAAGTCCGGTTCCGCCGACAATAAAAGGGGCAATCCCCCGGGAATTGAGATCCAGGATCTTTTCACGGGCCAGCCTCGCATACGCCTGGGTGTCGAAATGTTCGTCCGGAGCCACCATGTCTATCATGTGGTGGGGAACCCGGGACTGTTCATCACGGGTCGGCTTTGCGGTGCCGATATCCATATATTTATACACCTGCATTGAATCGGCGCCGACGATCTCGCCGTTGAAAGTTTCTGCAAGGCCGATGGCGGTGGCGGTTTTTCCCAAAGCTGTTGGACCGCAGATGATGATGATTTTCGGTTTAAAAATCTTAGGGGGCATCGATTACTTCCCTTAACGTGTGTGGTCAACGTGTTCTTCTTTAGCCTATGTACAGGATTTCCCCAGGGCTCTCAAGGGAAATTGGTCGGGGAATGAAACAATTGCGACGTCCCAATGGCAAATTGGGGGGACCCAAGCCCGATGCAATTCTTGGCCGGCTTGGTTTTGGGGTTTTTTTCAGACATTTTAATGGCCTTGTTTTTCTCTTTAATCGAGGAATAATATTTATAATATCAGATAAATATGAACCATTCAGGGGCCAAATGACAGGGGATTTAAAATCTTTTATCGTCCAAGGCATTGGATAAATAAAAAGTATTTACATTTTTCGTGTTGACATTGACAGATCAATCATATAGTAATTTTTATCGATTTTAATGAAACGTATAGGCCGATGGCCATAAGAATCAATAAAATATAAAGGAGGTTTTTAATGGCAACAGTTGAGTATATGGGTAAAACATTTACCGTAGATGAAGACGGCTTTATCGACAGCTATGAAAACTTTTGTGATGAGTGGGTCCAGTGGGTTAAAAACCAAGAGGGCATTGAAGAATTGAACGATGAGCATCGCCAGGTTGTCAAGGTTCTTCAGGAATACTATGAGAAGAACGGCATAGCGCCCATGGTTCGTATCCTTTCAAAAGTTACCGGTTTCAAGCTGAAACATATTTATGAATTGTTCCCGTCAGGCCCGGGCAAGGGAGCATGTAAGATGGCCGGTCTTCCGAAGCCGACCGGATGCGTCTAATCAAAAGGCCGTGATCCGTTAACCCCAGTTTTGCAAAAAAGCTCTGCATTCAAAGCAGAGCTTTTTTCGTTTGGGGAAAGGACCCCATGATTTTTTCAGTTAAATCCAGAAAGCAGACGGAATTGATAGATATCACCGCCAAAATTCAGGATGCGGTTCTTTCTGCGGATATCGGTCAGGGCCTCTGCATGCTTTACGTTCCCCATACAACGGCTGCGATTACCATCAATGAAAGTGCCGACCCCAGCGTAAAAGAAGATATTCTGATGATCATCGACAAGATCATCCCGTGGAAGGCCGGATATCGTCATCTGGAAGGGAATTCACCGGCCCATATAAAATCGACGCTTGTGGGCTCTTCAGAACTGATCGCCATAGAAAATAATCGGCTGGTACTGGGTACTTGGCAGGGAATATTTTTCTGTGAGTTTGACGGTCCCCGGACCCGAAAGGTCCATGTGCGTTTAATCGCGGAAAAATTTCAGGAGTAACCCATGCCGCCAATCGATGATGTTGACCGGGAGATTCTGAACAGGATTCAATCGGATTTTCCCATGACCCAAAGGCCCTTTCTTTCAATTGCCGAAAATCTCGATCTTTCTGAAGATGACGTTATAAAACGGCTTGAACGCCTTAAGAAAAAGGGGATCATCCGCCGGATCGGCGGTAATTTCGTTCCAGAAAAATTAGGGTTTGTGAGCACCCTCTGTGCAGCGAAGGTTCCGGAAGACAAAATCAAGGGTTTTGCCAGAACCGTCAACCGTTATCCCGGAGTTACCCATAATTATCAGCGGGACAACACATACAACGTCTGGTTTACCTTTATCGCTCAATCTATGGATGAAATTAAGGGAAATCTTGAAGATATTTCTCGAAAGACGGGGGTAACGGAAATTATTAACCTGCCTGCCACAAAAATGTATAAAATTAGAGCCCATTTTGACCTTTAGTTCGGGGGGATGATTTCGACCCTAACAAAATACCCAGCGACCTTCATCCATCATTCCGTGATGCCATATAATGCGGCGGTGCCGTTTTAAAAAAGGAAGATTCTTCACCACAACGTCATGCAAGATATCCGAATTGCAGCCGTGATCTCTCGTTCAGTGGTCGGGGACGTTCGCCGCAACCTCGATGCCATGCAGTCGTGGATAAAGGCGTCCAAAGAAGCGGGCGCTGCTGTGGTGTGTTTCCCTGAAATGAACATTACGGGGTACAGCAATCTTAGTGAAATAAAAGATTCGGCAGAACCGGTTCCCGGTCCCATATCCCGAGATCTGTCAAAGGTATCAAAAAAACATGGGATTACCATTCTGGCAGGAATCCTTGAAAGGGATGAAAAAGGCCGTATTTTCCCCTGCCACCTGGTCATAAGGCCGGATGGGTTTGTGGGGGGCTATCGAAAGTTACACATCGCTCCGCCGGAACAGGAAAATTTTACACCCGGGGACAAAATTCCGGTGTTTGACGTCAACGGTCTTCGGTTCGGCATCCAGCTTTGTTATGATGCCCACTTTCCTGAGCTTTCCACTCAAATGGCCCTTAAAGGCGCTGAACTGATTTTTATTCCCCATGCATCTCCAAGGGGAACCCCCAAAGACAAATACCGGTCATGGATGCGTCATCTTTCTGCAAGAGCGTTTGATAACAGCCTTTTCATCGTGGCCTGTAACCAAACCGGGGACAATGGAAAAGGGCTCCATTTCCCGGGGATCGCGGTGATTATCGGGCCCTCCGGGGAAGCTATCGAAAAGAATCTGAGCGGGAAAGAAAGCATGGTTGTCCTGGATCTAAAAGCCCGAGACCTGAACCGGGTAAGGGGGCACCGGATGCGATATTTTCTCCCCAACCGACGGCCGGAACTTTATTATGGGGCAGCGGGCAAGGACAAAGACCTATCCCGGTAATGCTGGCCTTGTGTAAAGACCTTTTCAAAACGCCTCTTTTTGACCAATTTCTTCGCCTGCCCTGTGGAACGCCGAGCCGATTTCTCTGGGGTCGTGCGTGTTCAGGGGGTGTGCCTCCCCGTTTCACTCTGGCGTCTACGTGTCTGGTTATTTCAATGACTTAGCAGCGGGGGCATTCCTGCCCCCTCCGCGTTCTCCCGCGAAAACCATGCGGGAGCCGCGGTCTCCCCCACGGCTAAGTCAATGAAATAACGAAGCCACTCCGGCAATATCGTTACACGGGGAGGCACACCCCCTGAACACGCACTTGGGGTCAGTCTCAAATTGTAATCCTATGAATTTTCGATGTATTACAGCCTGCCTGTAGGTCCGGCAGATCGTACGGGGGCGCCTGGGGAAGACTCCCCCCAGGCGCCGGTTTATCCCTATCCGCAGAGATGAAGTTCATTCCCTGTTAGGGTGAGGTTGCCCTTTGGGGTAAATGTTCCAATCCTGCAGACAATCCGTTTCATCCCCCTGGTCAAGAGGGACCACCAGGCATCCGAAATATCAAAATGACCTGTTTTGACGGTGATGATTTCAACAAGGTCTGCTTTGATATTTTGTTTGATGGATGTCGATTCTGCGTCTGCATTCCAGTCGGCAGGCTCCTTTCCAACAACATAAACAATTAATCCGGTTTTCACGACGTTCACCTCCTTTCATAATTTTTTTGCCCCGCCGGGAATGTTCGATGGCCAAAAAAAAAGCCCTTCAATCTTAAGAATAAGACTGAAGGGCTGCACCCAGTTTTCTTGGCCCTTTTTTTGTCATCGTAACCCGAGACCTTTGTAACCCCGCAAACGTCTCTGTGGCTGTTTTGTTCAGGCAGGTCTTCTGACTCTCCCGCCTTTTTAGCGGCCTTCCCATTCCGGTGTGTCGGAACAGTGGCACATGCTGCTAAAAAGGTTCCCTTTTCTTAAAAGGGGGGGATTACAGCGGCGGGACCGCTCCCGATTTTCACGGGATTCCCTATTAAGCCGATATCGGCACCTGGATCATTTTTCTAAAAGATGTCGGGGGGGGTGTCAAGGGGTTTTTATCTAAATTGAGCGTACGTGTTCAGGGGGTGCGCTCCCCCGCTTCACTTTGACGTCTACGTGTCTGGTTATTTCAATGACTTAGCAGCGGGGGCATTCCTGCCCCCTCCGCGTTCTCCCGCGAAAACCATGCGGGAGCCGCGGTTTCCCCCACTGCTAAGTCATTGAAATAACGAAGCCACTCCGCCAATATCGTTACACGGGAAAGCGCACCCCCTGAACACGTAAGGTTTTTCAATATTTACAATGGGCCCAATTTATGGGTATAGTTTCCGGCAATTCAATTCGAAACCGATAACCTGGGAGAAAAATATGAGTTCAGACATACCGACCCGTGAGGAGGCCTTTTCGCTTTTGAAGGAATACAACACCACTGAAAGCCTTATTAAACACGCCCTGGCGGTGGAAGGGGTGATGCGCTATTTTGCCCGCAAACGCGGGGAAGATGAAGAAAAATGGGGCATTGTCGGCCTGATCCATGATCTGGATTATGAGCGGTTTCCAGAAGAACACTGCCGGAAAACCGAACAGATTCTAGAGAAAAATTCCTGGCCCAAAGAATACATTCGGGCGGTGGTCAGCCATGGCTGGGGAATTTGTACGGATGTTGAGCCCCGGACAGAACTTGAAAAGGTTCTCTATGCCGTTGACGAACTCACCGGGCTGGTGGTGACAACGGCGCTGGTGCGCCCTTCAAAAAGTGTTATGGATTTAAAGGCCAAATCCGTTAAAAAGAAATGGAAAGATAAACGGTTTGCCGCCGGGGTCGACCGATCTATTATTGAAAAGGGCGTCGAAATGCTGGGGGTGGAGCTGACCGAACTGATCACGGATACGATCATGGGGATGCGTGACGTTGCGGACGAGATCGGTCTGAAAGGGGACGCGTAACCCAAAGCCGGGCTCTCTGGACCCGGATATTTGTTCACCGGTTGCGAAGATCCGCAATAGACTTTTTTATTTTTTTCAAAAGCGGTGTTTTAATTTGAACTTTCAGGAAAAGATCTCCGGGTTTTCCGCCGCCTTTTCCCGCTTCTCCCATCCCCGTTAGCCGGATACGCTGTCCTTCCCGGATCCCCGGCGGTATTTTTACCACCAATTTTTTGGATTTTTTTCGCAGAAAATACGCGTAAGGCCCCCCCTCTTGTGCCTGGATGGGGGTCAGCCGAACCACATCATGGATATCCTTGCCGTTTTTTTGGAGCTCAAAGCCGCTGATCTGTTTTAAAAGAAAACTGGAAAGCTTTCCGAATTTCCCGGACGAAGACAGCAACGACGGATCGGATCGGGGTTTCCCAAAAGGGCCGGTAAAAAAAATTCCTCCGGCAAAAAACCCCGGTCTTTTAAACTGAAACGTTTGATAGTCCTTGC
The DNA here is from genome assembly GCA_024641825.1 of Desulfobacterales bacterium. Classification (GTDB taxonomy): domain Bacteria; phylum Desulfobacterota; class Desulfobacteria; order Desulfobacterales; family UBA11574; genus JAAXQD01. Next base: position 12,170 of record JAHECI010000056.1, read on the forward strand.
CGTAAAATTCCTTGAAAATATCGTCAAACCCTCTGAACCCGAACGCCTTGGCCATTTCCTCAAAAACATGATGGATGTCCGAACCGCTGAAAATATCCTGTTCAGAGTAATTGCTCCTAAACTTGCTGTAGGCGGAAGAACCGTACTGCTCCCTGAGCATATCGTATTCCCTTTTTTTGGAAGGGTCCGAAAGAACGGCATAGGCTTCGTTGACCTGCTTCATTTTTTCAGAGGCCTGGAGATTCCCCTGGTTTCGATCCGGATGGTATTCAAAGGCCAGCTTCCGGTAGGCCTCCTTGAGCTGTTTAGGGTCGGCGGTTTTGTCCACCCCTAAAAGCTGGTAATAATCTGTATGTGACATTCGGTTTGAGCCTCTTTTTACGGGTTCATCAACTTAGTTAGTGCCCATCCACAATTGTTAAAAGAGCACTTTGCGTTTCCAATTCATAAATGAGCAATTTTTGTTCGGATCAAGGCCGCACAAGGGTTTTCGGTGAGGCATACTCCCTGTATGCCGCAGCCGGAAACCCGCGGAGAACGCAGATCCGGATCAAAAAGGGCCATTTATGGATGGAAACTAGTTAAAGTTCAAAAACGTCTCCGGGTTTCATGACAATCACTTTCGCAGAGGTTTCCGCTTCTACGCGATGGGCCCAGGCGTTGGGGTCTTGTTTGATGATATCGAAGGTATCGTAGTGAATCGGAACGACGTGTTCCGGCTCGATCAGCTTTACCGCCCGCAAAGCGTCGTCGGGTCCCATGGTGAAATTGTCGCCGATGGGCAGGATGGCCAGATCGATTCCTTCTTCTCCGATGAGCTTCATGTCGAAGAAAAGGCCCGTGTCGCAAGCGTGATAGATTTTTTTCCCCCCGAGGTAGAACAAAAAACCGCAAGGATTGCCGCCGTAGGTGCCGTCCGGAAGTGCGGATCCATGATGGGCGATGGTCAATTTTAACCGCCCCCAGGGATAATCGAAGCCGCCCCCGAGGTGTTGGGGATGGACATTTTGGATTCCCTGGTTTACCAGCCAGTTTTGAATTTCAAAGTTGGATATCACCGTGGCCCCGGTTCGCTGGGCAATTTCTATGGTATCGCCCAGATGGTCCCCGTGACCGTGTGAAACCAGGATGTAGTCCGCTTCCACCGCATCGGCTTGGACCGGAGACAAGGGATTCCCGGTAATAAAGGGATCTGTCAACAATTTCGTTCCATCGGTTTCAATCAAAAAACATGCATGGCCGTACCAGTTAATTTTCAGTGCCATCTGGAACCTCCTTGGTATAAGAAATGTACGTGTTCAGGGCGCGCGCTCCCCCGCTTCACTCCGGTGTCTACGTGTCTGGTCATTTCAATGACTTAGCAGCGGGGGCATTCCTGCCCCCTCCGCGTTCTCCCGCAAAAAGCATGCGGGAGCCGCGGTCTCCCCC
>JAHECI010000057.1 GCA_024641825.1 Desulfobacterales bacterium
TCGTTTTCGAATTCAATGGCCAGCCGGATCAGATCTTCGACCTGTTCCAGGTCGGAAAAATCGGCATCCTTGAGGGTAAAATTTTGAGTTCCCACAGCGTCCCGCAATAAAGCCCTGCCGATTTTTTCCTGTTCGGGATGGTCCCCGGTGTCAGGGACTTTATCTTTGAGTGCTGCAAACCATTTCACATGTGTAATTTCCTCATCGGCCAGCCACTGGAGCAGAGAACTCAGCGATGGGTCCTTAATTTTTTTTGCAGCGTCTCTATAGATCCGTTCTCCGTTTTCCTCGATTTGTATGGCGATATCAACAATATCCTTAATGGAAAACATCCGGTTGCTCCTATAGAATTTCTTCTGATCCGAGTGGGTTGTCCAGAATAATAACCAGCGGGACCCCATGGATCTCGTCTGAAATTTCTCGGGTAGCGCCGAGTTCCCAGTCAATACATCTGGCCCCACCGTCGAGCAAGCCTTCGACGTCCTGAACCAGGCCATTGATGTTGATCACCGGATGGCGGGAAAAAACTTCCGGCAATCCATACGTTAGGCTGCAGCTGATACAGTGTCCGGGTCGCTGGGTCAGACACAGCTCAAACTCAAGGCGGGTTCCCCGGTGGTTTTTGAATTCAAGACGGATATCGTAAGACCCCTCGGTGGTATCTCCGTAAAGGGCATCAAAGAACCGGTCTGAACGGTCTTCGGGAAACAGCTTTTTCAAAACACCTGGCGTAAAGATCTCGTTAAAACTCTTAGCTTCCATCATCACCGGCACCTCTGTCTGTCTTTCATGGGTTCGTATGAACAGGACTTCCGTTCAGGCACCCATTATCCATGACGCCCTGAATCGAAACCGGTCGATCATTAACGGTTTTCTGTGGGTTCAGGGGCGGCCTCCATCAAAGCAGCTCTCTGCATCTGGATATCGTCCGGAGGAACGGTCCAAAATCCCGAACGCTTCTACGTCTGTCACTTTCATGGGATATTTATCTGTGCGGTTCTTCAGCGATATTTTGCATGACCGCCCGCCCATATATGAGAGGAAAGCTGACGATTCTGACATAATAAATCGGACCAGGAATAATTACAATAGAAGACTTTCATAACAGAACCCTAGCGAAAAGGAATCGAGGGCAAAGCCGCAGTAAGCTGCTGCAAGCCTTTGATAACGCCCAACATGAAAGAGATATTCTGATGAAGCTCCCCGCCGCAAGCGGACGGGGTATTAAAAATCATAATAAAGATTTATATATAAATATAGAATCCGCTGCGTCAAAATCCGAACCGTCGGGTGGAGCCGGTTGTTATGGGATTGGATTAAAATAAATTCATTTGAAGTGCTCCATCGGGTTGATTTTGCCGAGGCCAACTACCCGTTGAATAATTCCGCCCCGGTTAAACAGAAAAGACCGATAGGTTTCACCCCAGTGCGATAGTAAACCACCTACGGGGCGGGCGGGATAAACTTCACTCCAGCACGCTCACAGGGGATGTTCTGCCCCGGGGCAGTGCTTCCCGGCGACTGTAAGGAGGTTTAACAATGAAAGCCTTCCATACCATTTTAGCTCCATTATTCATCGGTTTTACCATCAGTTGTTCCCCCATCTATGGTGTTCAACATGACTACGACAAGCACGTCGATTTCTCAAACCTTAAGACGTATGACTGTATGCCGGTATCCGAAAAAGCCGATATCGACAGCCTTAACTTGCAACGTGTAAAAACCGCGGTCAATGGGGAACTGCAAGCCAAAGGCTTTACCATGACATCGGACAATCCGGACTTTTTCATCGCTGAACATCTCGGAACAACGGATAAAGTTAAAGTCATTGGGGTTATATGGCCCGTATGGCAGGTACTGGGACGGATACTGGGGACCTCAGGGGGTTGATACGTATCAATATGAAGAAGGATCCCTCATTCTTAGTTTTATAGATGCTAAATCGAAAAAAATGATTTGGCGAGAAGTAGCGAAAGCTGACGTTAATGAAGTAAATACTCCAGAGAAAGCTGAGAAATTAATTAACGAAGCGGTACAAGAAATTCTAAAGAAATTTCCACCAAAACTTAAGGAATAATTCTCGAATTGAGTCAATTTGTGACATCAAAGGCGGGGCCAACATTAGCCTCGCCTTTTTATTATCCAACCTGTGATAACTGCAATTTCGTCCTAATATCAAGCACCTGAAATTTCTATGATACCATAATACCATATCACAAGTCAGGCCTGAGTTTAATTTTGGACAGAAACACTGTCTTTTACAAATTCGATTTCTATAAGGTAGTCTCAATATACCAAAGTTCAGTGATATTTGGTTTTCTGGCAAGATATCTGGATTAAATAACTTTAACATTTTTTCCCGTTGTGATAATTGTTTTCGACTGAAAAGAATTTCACATTAGTTAAAGGAGGGGGGTTTTAAAATGAATTTTCTGAGAATTTGTGTAGTAATCATCTTTCTAACTTTTGGAGTTGGCTTTATAGGATGTGGTGGTGGAGGGGGTGCCAAAGTCAGTTCCCGACAGGTGACAGTAGGCCAAGAATTAATTGATCTCGATAAAGCGCACAAAGATGGTTTAATTACTGAAAAAGAGTATAAGAAATCCAAAGAGAATATTTTAAAAGAGGCGGATTAGACCGCATTGAACCATATTTGAACTGACAATTGCTAAAACGGAGTTTAAATTTAGCTGATAGTCTGGAATTTTTTCTAAGATTTCCCCATCTTAATATTAAGACATAACTTCAGACCTTTATTCAATGTTTGCTATGTAACCAAAATCTTAACGGTGGGTTCAGAACCTGAGATATCGTTTTTCAATGAGGGCAAATCCTTTTTCGGGGTTTGCCTTTTTTGAATTTATGTAAGAAATAAGATATATGTACTGGAAGTTGAAATGCTTGAACCTGTGTTTATGGTAAGAAATCAAAACTTTGAGACATCTTTAGATAGTTGTGATATCCATTCAATATCGAAGAATCAGCATCTGGTGCAAGATATCACAGTTTGACGCAAAGGCTGATATTGCCAGAATTAGAATGAATTTTATAATAGTGTCAAAGCCTGATCGTCAAACAAATAAAATAGGTTCGGATGTATGACATAACTCTACTTAAAAAGTTTATTTCAAACTCAGGAGAATAAAAATGAGACCGCTGGAAGAGCTCGAAAGAATCCAACGAGAAATGCCGCTTATAGTTGAACATGGACGACACGCCATCATAGCATTGGCTATTATCGTTTTAGGGCTTATTACAGTCAAATGGCTGAACAAGACATTAAAGAAAAGTTTAAGCCGGTTGCCGCTGACGCATACCCAAGCATCCGTTGTTCGCAATATCATTTGTATTATAATAATAGCCATAGTGGCAGTTATGGCTGCTATTGTGGTAGGTTTGCCTCCAAGGCCTGTTCTTCAATTTTTGACAATTATCAGTCTATCCGCTATGGGTATCATCGCTGTGTTCCGTCCGCTCATTCCGACGCTCCCTTTTAAGGTTGGTAATACGGTTAAGGCCGGAGACCTTTTGGGAAAAGTCGAAGCGATTACCATATTGAATACCCGGTTGAAGACATTCGACGGTACAACGGTATTTGTCCCCAACCGTAAAATCCTCGATGATATCGTCATCAATTACCATTTTACCCCGACCAGAAAATTTAAATTGGAAATTAATATCTTATACGATGAAGACCTTATGAAGGCCAAACAGATTATGGAAACCATTATGGTTGAAGACCCCAGAGTGCATCCCACTCCCCGGCCGGTTGTATATTTGATGAGCCTTAACAAAGGTTATGTCGAATTATCGGGCCGGGGCTGGACAAATAATTTAGATCGATTCGTGGTTAACCGCGAACTGCTTGAGAGAATCAAACTGCGTTTTGACCAGGAAGGAATCACCCTGGCCTTGCCCCAAATGCAGGTCCATTATACCGGAAAAAATAAACCACCGTCTTATATGGAGGGATAAATGAATTCAAAGGAAGCCTACGAGATCATCGACACGGGTTGGGCTAAAAAACCAAAAGGGTATCGCGTCCGCTTTCAACGACGGGTTGATTCTGAAATGGTCACTGATTATTTCCCGGATCTGGATGAAGGGCCCTGGAAGTCTCAGGTCGCCATCTGGAGAATGGCATGGCGGTTGGCCGAATCCAGGCAATCCGATCCGCCTGAAGTCAACGGCGGTGATCTTGTGAACATTTACGTTGTCGACGATGGGGGGAACCCGATAAAATATTACGCAACCGATCAATTTGAGGTTTTCAACCCGGCGGACACCCCTTCGGATCTGTCCGAGGCTTGATTCGTTGCTGTGGTTAAACGAATCCACGGATAGAATTTTTCAGAAAAGTTTTTCAGCTTTATGCTTAACCGATATGGGGCATCAGCGCCCATTTGATCAACCAGGACAAGGTGCCCGGATCTTTGTCCAGGCACACGATCCCGCTGTTTTGGAATTTAAATACCGGCCGTTCGATGAATCCCGTAATAAGATAAGCGGTCAGCCGTTCCATAAAGGGCAAATGCCCGACAAACATGGCGTTTTCCGGGCTGTCCACAGTGGCGGCAAAGACGGCGACATCATCCAGCGGGTTCAATCCGGTCCGTTCTTCCATACCTTGGGGCGGTTTCAAGGCCCTTCCAAAAATTTCAGCCGTCTGGAGCGCCCTGGTTTTTCCACTGTGCACAATGCGCGACACTGGAATCTGATATCCTCTGGCCACCTCAGCAATACGCTCTGTCTCAGCAGTGCCTTCTTTAGAGAGGCCCTTCTTTGGGTCTTTGTCCTTGGGCAGACTCTTGCCGTGTTGAACCAGAAAAAGTGCCATGTTACAAACCCTCCATCACGAAAGCACGAAAATTAAGATGTCATTTCGTGCTTTCGTGACGATCATTCATTCGATTCCGGCTATTTCCCGGATTTCTGATCCCGCAGTGCAGCATGGGCCGCCGCAAGGCGTGCAACCGGTATGCGGAATGGGGAGCACGACACATACGTCAACCCCAGTTCATGACACAACTGAATAGATTCAGGATCTCCCCCGTGTTCACCGCAGATTCCGCATTCCAAATCAGGTCTCACGGAACGTCCCTTTTGAACCGATATTTCCATCAGCATGCCCACACCATCCCGGTCGATAACGGCAAAAGGATTTTCCGGAAGAATCTCTTTTTCCATATATTCAATTAAAAACCCTGCCTCGGCGTCGTCTCTGGATATCCCGAAGGTTGTCTGGGTCAGGTCATTGGTCCCAAATGATATAAACGCTGCATATTCGGCAATTTGATCGGTTGTCAGTGCGGCACGGGGTATTTCGATCATGGTTCCGAACTTATAATTCGGCTCGATGCCTTGTTCCTTCATGACATTTTTTGCCTCGGCCTCGAGAATATCCCGCTGAAACTTGAGTTCGTTCACATGGCTGGTCAAGGGAATCATGATCTCAGGATGCACATCGATGCCTTCTTTGGCCACCATGCAAGCCGCTTCGAATATGGCCCGAACCTGCATTTTGGTCAGTTCCGGAATGTGAATGCCCAGTCGTACACCCCTGAGCCCCAGCATTGGATTTGACTCGTGCAAACTTTCCACCCGTTTGAGAATGTGTTCTTCTTTTTCGATCTGGTCCAGCAGCCGATCAATATCTTCAAGGGTGCCGGCATCCTTCAGACGAATCTTAAGATCCGACAGATCCCTCAGCAGGTCGATGTGATTGGGAAGAAATTCGTGCAGCGGAGGATCGATCAACCGAATAATAACCGGAAGTCCGTCCATGACCCGGAAAAGGCCTGAAAAGTCTTCCCGCTGAAAGGGCAGCAGTGCGTCGAGAGCTTCACGCCGTTCACTCGGCAGGTCGGTCATGATCATCTTCTGCACAAAAGGAAGCCGTTCTGCCTCGAAGAACATGTGTTCGGTGCGACACAGCCCGATGCCTTCCGCGCCGTAGTCGAGGGCGCGCTGGGCATCGACCGGATAATCTGCATTCGCCCATACCCCGAGTTTGCGAAACTCATCTGCCCAGGAGAGCAGCTTCATGAGCCACGGATCCTTTATGTCCGGCACCATGGTCTTCACCTTTCCGGCATAAAGTTCGCCGGCATTGCCGTCAATGGAGATCCATTCCCCTTCCTTGATAACTTTGTCCTTCACACTCATCTGCCGCTTGACCATGTCGATTTTAAGTTCTGAGACACCGACCACCGCCGGTTTTCCGAACTGGCGGGCAACCAGAGCAGCATGGCTGGTACGACCGCCGCGGCTGGTGAGGATTCCCCGGGCAGCCAGCATCCCGTGGACGTCGTCCGGCCGGGTTTCCGGGCGGACCATGATCACTTCCTTACCCTCTTCCTTGGCCCACAACTCCGCAATATCTGCGTCGAGGGCGACCACGCCATAGGCCGCCCCTGGTGAAACGTTAAGACCCCTGGCCAGCATGTCACCTCGGGCTTTGATCTCTTTTACGGCCTCTCGGTCAAACTGCGGATGCAGGAAGAAGTCGACCTGTTCGGGAGTTACGCGCATTACCGCTTCTTCACGTGTGATCGAGCCTTCTTCGACCATTTCAACGGCAATCCGAACCGCAGCCTGGGCCGTCCGTTTGCCATCCCGGGTCTGCAGCATCCAGAATTTACCCTTTTCAATGGTAAATTCAACGTCCTGCATATCTCGATAATGGGAATCCAGTTTTTTCGAAATCTCCTCGAACTCGCCATACGCCTCGGGCATTTCCGTTTTCAATTGGGAGATCTCATTGGTTAAACGGATCCCGGCAACCACATCCTCACCCTGTGCGTTGATCAGGTAATCGCCTTCAATTCTATTTTCTCCGGTGGAGCCGTCCCGGGTCATGGCCACACCGGTTGCGCTGTCATTTCCCATATTCCCGAAAACCATGGTCTGAACCGTCACGGCAGTGCCCAGGTCATGGGAAATCTTTGCAGCATTGCGGTAATCCACCGCCCGTTTCCCGTTCCAGCTCCTGAAAACAGCTTCTGTCGCCATAAAGAGCTGTTCAAATGGATCGGTGGGGAAATATCGGCCCGCGTATTGTTTGAAGATCACCTTGAATTTTTCTATCACCGCCTTCCAATCATCGGCAGACAGCTCGGCATCTGTTTCGACGCCCGCTTTTTTTCGGGCTTCGGTGATAACCTCCTCAAAAGCCTCATCCGGCGCCCCCATGACCACATTGCCGTACATCTGCACCAGTCGGCGATAAGAGTCGAATACAAAGCGTTCATCGCCGGTCAATTCGATCATTCCTTCGGCTGTTTTATCGTTCAGTCCGATATTGAGCACCGTGTCCATCATGCCCGGCATGGAAAACTTGGCACCACTGCGGCATGAGACCAACAGTGGATTTTTCTGGTCACCAAATTTTTTCCCGGTGGCTTCCTCGATGGATTTCAAAGCGTCAAGCATCTGATCTCTCATTCCCTTGGGAATGGTTTCCCCCGAAGCCAGGTAGGTGTTGCACGCCTCGGTGGTCACCGTAAACCCCGGTGGCACAGGAACATTGATGCGCACCATTTCCGATAGATTTGCCCCTTTACCGCCCAGCAATCCTCGAACCGCATCCCAATTGCCACCGACATACTCTTCCGCCTTTTCAATTTCATCCAAGAGATAAACCCATTTTTTTGACATTTTGAAGTACCTTTCAATTGTTTGTGTTGGATTGAAGAACTAACAGGCCGAATCCATTTTTATTTTTTAAACATAAAACAATATTACTTTTACGTAAAAAAAGCTGGCAATTTAAACGCTGATATCCTATCTGGGAATAACCGCAAGCCTGTAAGATATCCAGCCTTGAATTGAGTTAATTATAAATACTTTGGGAAAAAGGAACGCATTGGATATCAGCGATCCCGGCATATAAAATTTCGAACCTTGTTACAATGGCAGGGCCGTTTTTCTTAAAAAGCGGTAACTTATAAAAAAAGTGTCAACCGGGGAAAATAGACTATTAAAAAAATGGACATTAAAGATCCGTTCAAGGCCCATAAAAAAAATGAACGTGATTTTATAGTGTAAGATTGTTTTATAAATAAAAGTTATTTGTCTGTCAATGGAAAAGACAGACGCCAATGGCGGGCTTTTAAGAGCAGAACCGCAAGCTTCGGATTACAGAAACCCGAATATAAAAAGGAGTAGGATGGTGGATATTTTAGACGCCATAATCAAACGAAAGAGCATTAGAGACTTTAAGCCAGACCGCGTCCCAAAACAGCTTATTAAAGAAATTTTAGAAACAGCCACCCGGGCCCCATCCGCTGAAAACAGCCAGCCATGGGAATTTACCATTATCACCGGTGACGTTCTGAACACCATCCGGCAGGCGAATGTTGAAAAATTGAATTCCGGAGCACCCGCCCATCCCGACCTTCAAACCAAGGGGCTACCACCGGACAGCGTATACCGAAGACGTCAGATTGAAATCGCCAAACAGATCTTTAAGCTGATGGATATCCCCAGGGAAGATAAAGATAAAAGGGACCAATGGATGAGACGCGGATTTCGTTATTTTAATGCGCCGGCGGCCATTGTGGTCTATGTGGACCGATCCCTGTCCTACCCCAGGCCGCTCTTCGACATCGGTGCCGTGACCCAGAACATCTGCCTGGCCGCACTCCATTACGGCCTGGGGACCTGCATCGCCAATCAGGGGATCGCATACCCCGAGGTGCTCCATGAATTTGCCGGGATATCCGAATCTAAACGGATTATGATTTCCATTGCCATCGGTTATCCCAACTGGGATTTCCCGGCCAACAGCGTGGTCAGCACCCGGGAACCCATAGAAAACATTATAACCTGGTGCGGGCTGGACAGTAAACATTCAAATTAGAAGCCATCTCAAAATAAAGATTTTGGCTCAAGATCCCCCGCTAAAACCCAGCGGGATAAAAAGGCGGAGCCGAGTTTTAACCCGCCCCGTCTGTTGACGGGATCTTCGACACGCATACTCAAGTATGTCGAGGACTTAAAACGAGGTTCCAACGCTGAGTTTGGGCCAAAAGATTATTCTGAGATAGCTTCTAAATAAGGTAGTGGATTGCGTGTGTTGTTTACATAACAATCTCTTTTTTTAAGAGATAATAAAATTGACAATAAAAACAGTATGCTGTTATAAGAGTTGCAATAATATTCAATCTTCAAAATATAGAACATCGAAGCTTTTTTTAAGTTTGTTTTAATGAAACACCCTGTACTCCAGGCAGTTAAGGGAAGCCGACGGTGCAACGGTCCGACTTTATTTTATATAAATGGTGATGGATGAAACAGACCGAAGCCGATTTTATACGTGAGCTGGAAGAGCGGCTGCGATTCGAGAAGCTACTGGTGAAGATATCTGCACACTTTGTCAACCTACCCGCCGATCAGATAGACAGTGAAATTGAAGATTCCCAGCGCCGCATCTGCGAATGCCTCGGGCTGGATGCGTCTTCGCTTTGGCAGTGGTCGGGCGAGAGACCGCATTTCATGACATTGACCCATCTATACAGCCCACCGCCACCGGAAGGCCCATCACTACCGGAGGAGATTGTTGCAGAGGAAGCGTTTCCCTGGACTTTTCAACAGATGCTGCGAGGAAAGACGCTCGTAATCTCCACAGAGGATATGCTGCCGGAGGCCGCTCGCGATCAGGAGACCCGCCGCCATTTAGGCGTCATTTCGTCGGTGGTTATCCCGCTTTCCACGGGTGGTGGACCGACTTTCGGCGTGTTGGCCTTCGATACCTTGTTCTCCGAACGCACATGGCCGGAGGAGACCGTGAGCCGATTTGAACTGATCGCACAGATTTTTACCAATGCCCTCGACCGGAAAAACTCAGAGACAGCCTTGAGCGAAAGTGAATCGCGCCTCCGCCTGGCGGCGGATTCTGCTGAGGCCGGGCTTTGGGAACTGGACTGCGACACCAATATATTCTGGACTACTGAACGGGCACGGGATATCTTCGGTTACAGCCCGGAGGAAGTCATCAGCATGGAACGTTTCGAGACATCGGTTCATCCCGACGATATTGAGCTTGTCAGGCAGGTCATTGCCCGGGCTTTTGGTGAACAAGAACCCGTCAACCTTGAATACCGGGTCCGGGTCGGAGACGGCCTTTTGAAGTGGGTCTCTTCCCGTGGTCGTCCCTATTTTAAGTCCAACGGAGAGCCGGATCGCCTGATGGGCGTCTCCCTTGACATTAGCGAACGCAAGCAAATGGAAGAACAGTTGCGTGTGCGGTTGGAGGAGATCGAAAGCCTCAAACAGAAGCTTGAAAAAGAAAATATCTATCTGCGTGAGGAAATTGAAGTCAAGAGCATGCACGGGGAAATTGTCGGACAGAGTCCTGCAATACGGCGGGTTCTCTCACAGGTGGAACAGGTGGCCCGGACGGACGCCACTGTGCTTATCGAAGGAGAAACGGGTACAGGCAAGGAACTTCTGGCAAGGGCCATCCATCGAATGAGCGATCGAAAGAAGCGGCCCCTGGTAATGGTCAACTGTGCGTCGTTGCCCCCCACCCTGGTAGAAAGTGAGCTCTTCGGTCGTGAAAAAGGCGCCTATACCGGCGCCATGACCCGTATGACGGGACGTTTCGAGTTGGCTGATGGGGCCACATTGCTTCTGGACGAGATCGGTGAGCTGCCACTCGAGGTGCAGGCCAAGCTGTTACGGGTGCTTGAACAAGGATATTTCGAGCGTTTGGGATCCACCCAGATGATGAAGGTGGATGTGCGTATCATCGCGGCCACCAACCAGAATCTGGCACGGCAGGTCACCGCCGGGAGATTCAGAAAAGACCTGTATTTCCGTCTGAATGTATTCCCCATCAACCTGCCTCCCTTGCGGGAACGCGCCGAGGATATCCCCCAACTCGCCTGGACCTTCGTCAAGCAATACGAAAAAAAGATGGGCAAACGAGTCGATCACATATCACACAAAAGCATGCTTTATCTTAAACGCTACGCTTGGCCGGGCAACATTCGTGAGCTGAGAAACGTGATCGAGCGTGCTCTTATTATGAGCAGCGGCAGAACCCTGGAGGTGTATCCACCCCACGGGACAATTGCCGAAAATCCCGAGGATCTGAATTTAAAAGACGTGGAACGCAGACACATTACAGGCGTTCTGCAACAAACCGGCTGGCGCCTTTCAGGCCAGGGCGGTGCCGCCGAAATTCTCGGGCTGAAGCGCACCACGCTGCAGTCAAAAATGAAGAAACTGGGCATCCGACGCCCATCGAAGTAATGCCAAAATATCGGCAGTTTTGCCGACATTTTGGCACTTTGCCGCTTCCATCTGCCCTTCCCACCTCTAATCCGTTCGAATAAAATTCAATAATTACAATCTGATAAAGACAACCAGCCTGTCGACATCGGTCTGGCACGAATCTCGCTTATTGAATTACATCTACCAAAAGACACCAGCAAATTTTAGTAGTGATTCTCATGTCCGTTTCGGCTCCTACCAATTGGCCGACAAATATCAAGATGCAGAGGTTGAAAATGACCCAACCACAGGACAACCACATGCGCAAGGGTATGGTGCGCTCCACCATCAGGATACTGATTCCATTAAACAAGCAAAGCGAGGCGCTCGAAATTCTGGAGATGGTTAGAGTGCAAACCCAATTCGAGCCAAGCTGCATCAGCACACGACTCTATCTTGGAGTGGATGAAGTGCGTGCCATCATGGTCGAAGAACTCTGGACGAGTGAGGAAGACCTATTGCATCATTTGCGATCGGAGGAATACCGCCGGATTCTTCTCGTGATCGAGATGGCCGAAGAACACCCGGAAATCCGATTCGACACAATTAATTGCTCGAGCGGGGTTGAAACCATAGAGAAGGCAAGGAATTGACCCTGAAACCAGAGAGAACGTCCGAACACTTGACGTGTTGCGATGAGGGCGACCATGCGGTAGTCACGACATCGGAATGAATCGGGTTAACGATGGTAATCGTTTCCATGAGTGTCGTCCTCACGGAGATAAGCAATATAAAAGACCGTCAGTGGCACCGGACCCGAGGGCAAGTCATTTCTACCAGTTTATCACGCAATGGAAAGAGCCATACAACATGCAAATCAACCCCATCAAACCCATTGGAAGGAGAAAACACATGAAAACCAAACCAGTTCACCATGAACCACTCACTGCCATTGTTGTTAGCATCTTGGCACTACTTTTTGTCGGCTTCCTCACCCTCACCGTCTGCTCAGCAAAATCCCCGCCGCCACCCGCCAAGAAGACCCGTTCGACCGACTTCCAGGAAGGCGTGCCGGGTGGGGTTATCATCGATACTCTGGACGTAAGCGCGAGAGTCATTGCCATTGACACGTCCAAACGGAAACTGACGCTTCTGGGGCCGGATGGGGATAAATCCACTGTCAAGGTGGGGCCGGAGGCCGTCAATTTTGACCAAATCCGGGTGGGCGATCTGGTAAGGGCCACAGTGACTGAAGCATTGGTCGTTTACCTCGACGAAGAAGGCGCATCTGCACCTGACGGATCCGCAGCGGCGGTGGTTCTCGCCCCGAAGGGTGCCCAACCGGGCGGTATAGTGGCGGAAACCGTGCAGGTCACTGCCAAGGTCATTGCAATTGACCAAACGAACCGCACCGCCACGCTCCAGTTTGAAGATGGCAGCTCAAAGATCTTTCCCGTGCGTGATGATATAGACTTGAGCCGGCGCAAGGTGGGAGAAAAGGTGGTGTTTCAGGTCACCGAGATGATCGCTATCTCAGTGGAAAAACAATAACCCTCACAAAGCAACATGGCCCGTCGTGCCGTTCACGCACCGACAGCAACCAGATCTTTATGGTTGATTCTTTTGACCGGTCACAGGTTGCGCTGTTTTTGAAACAGTATGGACAACGACGGATCCTAATCAAAGGGGTGCATCAATGAAGACAAAAGCAATTCTATTCGCACTTCTGGCGTCAACTCTGGTGGCGACCTTTGCGGTAGCACCGCCCGGAGCCCAGGCGCAGGAAAACGATGCAAAGGCCATTCTCAAAGCGATGTCGGATTATGTGGGCAGCCAGAATACGATCCAGCTATCATTTGACAGTGATATTGAGATCATCACCCCGCAACTGGAGAAAATCCAATTCACCAATTCCGGCAAAGCACTGTTAAGTCGGCCGGACAAGCTTTACGCCCACCGGGTAGGCGGCTATTCGGATGTGACGCTAGTATTCGACGGCAAGGCCATCAGCATCTACGGAAAGCACGTCAATGGTTACACGCAGTTTGACGCCCCAGGCACCGTGGATCAGTTGATCGAAGCTCTCCGTCAGGGTCATGGTGTCGCATTGCCCGGTGCCGATCTTCTCTTGTCGAATTCGTACGATCGTCTCGTAACCGGAGTTCAGGAAGCCAAGCATATCGGCCAAGGCATCATCGACGGTATGGCGTGCGAGCATCTGGCATTCCGAAACTTCGATACCGACTGGCAGCTCTGGGTGGAAGTGGGTGACCGGCCCATCCCGCGTAAAATGGTGATCACCAGCAAAACCCTGAACAGCGCTCCGCAATACACGCTTCGCGTCAAGAGCTGGGAAACCGGTGTCGAACCAGCGC
>JAHECI010000358.1 GCA_024641825.1 Desulfobacterales bacterium
CGCTTCGATGACAGGATTTATAAAAAGGTGAGCATTCGGTTCCTCCACATCACAGTCAAGAAGCTGAACATCAGACCCAATAGATACAGCCAGATTGGTCGCCACCGTCGTCTTCCCCGTACCGCCTTTTCCACTTGCAATGCTGATAATCATAGGATGGTTTTTCATTGTGTTTACGCTCAATCGGGGGTTAATATTCTTCATGCATTATTTCGAGCCAGCAGGAAGAGCCCGATGTTTCCCCCAGTGGCGATTTTTTTCTTTTCAACGAATAATCGGTGTTCGGTTATTAACGGGAATACGCCTCGGCGGGCCAGAAAGTTGCGATAATTTCTGAAATGCTCCTGTCCGGCCGCCAGTTCAACACATGTTATCATCATTTTTAGGATCCAACCCTTTGGAAAACGAACCGGACCCGAATGATGATCGACCAGCAGAATCCGTCCGTCTTTATTCATCACACGTTTAGACTCACTCATTACTTTTGATCGCATCGGAGCCGGCATTTCATGCAACGCAAAAAAAGCAACAACCAAGTCGAATGTTCCATCAGGATACGGTATGTGTGAGGCATCCCCCAGGTGGAATTTCGCCCGTTTTCCGAGTTTTTTTCGGGCGATGTCCAGCATGGCAGGGGACCGATCCATTCCGAATGCCTTGCAGCTCCCCTTTTGATAAAGGTTCAAGTACGTTCCGGTTCCGCATCCGACATCAAGAACCCGCATCTCTTCTTTAAATGAAACCATCTTCATACTGGTGGCTCTAAGGTGCTTTATGAACGGCTCGATCAGCACATCGTAGCGACGAGCAATTTTTCTATATGGATCCATCGTCATGCTTAAACCGCCTTGGGCAATCTTCCAAACATCGTAATTTAAAAACTGAAATCATCATCGTTTCGCGTATAATTTTTTCCAGGGCGCATGTTTACACTCCTGAAAATTTACCAGGGCCAGATATAACGCGCCAACGGCCAACTCCGCACAATGGGTTTGTTCTTCGGGCAATGTTTCTAAAAACTCTATCACCTTTTCCGGCGTTATTTCCCAGGCGTGTGCGATGGTTTTTCCTTCTGCCAGAAAAACCAACGTATTTGCACAGGCATGGGTGTTTATACAGCCATCGGTATCAAATGAAATCGTCTGGATACGGTTGTTGCGAACCGTCAAAAACATCTCAACTGTATCTCCGCATTCGCCGGTTCTTTTGCCATATCCATCCGGGGTGGTCAGGCGTTCCCGCTTATCCGTTCGCAACGCCATTTCAAGATACCGCAGGGAATGATCTTTCCAGACGTTCAATGCCGGTGGTTCTGTTTTTCTATCCATTGGAGAAACCTAACGATGGTAAAGGTTTTGAAATTCAGGTTACCCTCTTCCACAGCAGCTGCCGGGACCTGCACAGCTCGCTTCCCCCGGGGACGATCCACAGCATGCAGTGTCACCCGGACCCGGCATACTATTTTTTAAGGGCCCGGACATGGATGAATGGGCTGAAAGAAGTTTTTTCAAATTGTCACTATTGCACGAATTGCATTGGGGAGAATCCCCTGAACCGGCAATAAGAATTTCGCTGGTCTCCCCGCAGTCTAGACACAGGTAGTCAAATATCGGCATGGGCCTACTCCTTGTTCGACGAAATTTAAAAATAAGGTTCTTCTCCAATTAAACTGGAGAAACGGGGGCTGTCTCTTGAAATACAAGCCCCCGTTTTTTAATCCGGATCGATTTATTCGGAAGATCTTTCCAGTTCCGCAATTCTCCGATTAATTGTATCAAGGCTGTTTTTTACGGAATTTGCCTCTGCCTTCAACATATTCAGCTCCGCTTGAGGGTTTTGTCCAACTCCTGGATAATATGAAGGCTGATTCCAACCTCTCCTGGCAAATGCACGCCCCATACCCGGGCCGAAACCGCCCCTGAAACCGCGGCCAAGCCCCATACCTTTGCCAAATCCCGGGGCTCCGGAGAACTGTCCTTCATATTCTCTCGTTGCAGGGTTGCAAAAGCCCCTTTGTCCGCCGGTCATCGGGCCGGCGCCCATTGGACCGGTTCTATTAAATCCTGGCATAAGATTCACCTCCTGTTTGGATTTTCTCGGCATAGATTTTTTTTGCCGGTCTCACGTTCCATCTTTTCAGCCCTTGTCATATCAAAATATCAAATGAATCGTGAGGACTTAAAAACCGTTAATTATGAGCTTATGCCCATAAAATATGACAACGGTTTTTTTTGTCAAGATTTTTTTGGGCTTTTGCTCAAAATAATTTTGCCGAGGGGGACCGTTCCAAATATCTATGATCTGCCCGGATGAAACCGCTTATGGGGTGGGATGATTTTTAACAATCGAAATGGTTACATGCATACAGGCTGGTTCCAAAGGAAACTCTCTTGGAGCGGCCATTGAAACATTTTATCTTAATTTTTTTTGCGCTCAATGGGCGTTTAAGTTTTGGGTTGCAGAAGTTTTTTCAGGTGGTTAAGGAGTTTCAACAAATTCTCTGCATCGTTTGCCCCGGGTTGGACGGGCAACTGTGCCAAAATCCCCAACCCTTCGCTATCCTCATGGAATTCGTCGGACGGAAGGGGACTGACCGCTGCACAGTTGATCATGGGGTTTACCGATACCAGGGTTTCAATAAATTCCATGCCGGTCATATCACCGAGCTTTTCATCGACGACAACCAGATCGAGGGGCGTATTGGATAGCATATCCAAGGCCCTTTGGCCGGACTCGGCCCAGGACAGCTCAACATCGTCATTGTGTGCCAGAGCCAAGGCAAATTCGTTAAAAGGCCCTTTGTCAGGGGTCACCAGCAATAATTTAATCATTCACACCTCCAGGATAATGAAGCTCCCCGCAGCCCCGCTGGTCGGGATTTCCGTTTTACTCCAACAAGCTGCAGGGTATTCAGGCTAAGGCGAATAAAAATCATACCTAAATGGTGGATTTCAAATAGTGGCAGAAATTCCACCCCATAAAGTTCATTGAAATGGGCCTTTTCAAAAAAGAAACGTAGGAGAATCGGCGGTATATGTCAAGGAGATAAGAACCCCGTCATGAGCAAGTATAATTATCTCAAAATATACAACATACCGACTTGACATCCGAAGTTTTTATTTCTATCCTTGCTGCGGAATTTTTTAAAATTGATATTACCATCAGGGGGTCGTTAAATGTATTCCTTAAACAGTGAAAAGAAGGAACCGTCTAAAAGTTTATTTGAAAAAGATACCACGGGCGAATGCAAGATGCTCTCCGATCTCGGTTACTCGGACACAGCCATTCAATATTACATGGAAAAACCGTATATGGGGAGTCTGGCCGATGCGGATCAGATATCCGAGATGATCGGCTCGTGCGGAGACACCGCGAAAATATTCTTAAAAATCGACCAGGATAAAATTTCCGATATCAAATACCAGATCCTTGGTTGTCCGGGGGCGATCTCCGCTGCCATGGCGACCGTCGATATCGTCAAAGGAAAAAGTCTCGACCAGGCCAGAACCCTTAATGACGGCCATGTGTTCACTCAACTTGTCGATCTTCCCGCCAAAAAACACCACTGCATACAGCTTGCGGTGAAAGCTCT
>JAHECI010000359.1 GCA_024641825.1 Desulfobacterales bacterium
CCATAGTGGTCGATGACGTCCAAAGGATCGATGACATTTCCCGTAGACTTGCTCATTTTTTTGCCGTCTTCGTCCCGCACCAGGGCGTGCACATAAACATCCTTAAACGGTACGTCGCCCATGAAATGGATGCCCATCATCATCATCCTGGCGACCCAGAAAAAGAGGATGTCAAAACCGGTCACCAGTACCGATGTGGGATAGAACAATTTTAAGAGCGGTGTCTCTTCCGGCCACCCCATGGTTGAAAAAGGCCACAGGGCGGAGCTGAACCAGGTGTCCAGAACATCTGTCTCTTGTACGAGATCTGCGCCGCCGCACCCCGGGCATGTTTGCGGCGTGTCCATGGCAACGATGATTTCCTCACAGGCCCCGCAGGTCCACGCCGGAATCTGATGCCCCCACCATATCTGCCTTGAAATACACCAGTCCTTAATATTGTTCATCCATTCAAAATACGTCTTGGTCCATATTTCAGGAACGATCTTGGTGTCACCGTTCTTGACGGCGTCCATGGCCTTTTCCGCAAGGGGGCCGGTTTTCACGAACCACTGTTTTGACAAATTCGGCTCGATGATGCTGTTGCATCGATAACAGTGACCGATGCTGTGTTTATAGGGTTCTATTTTTTTCAGGAGCCCCGCTTCTTTAAGTTCTTTAACCACGGCATCCCTGCATTTGAACCGGTCCATCCCTTCAAACTTACCGGCTTCGGCGGTCATGCGGCCCTCATCATCGATGACTTTGATCCGTTCCAAATCGTGGCGATTTCCGATTTCAAAATCATTGGGATCATGGGCCGGCGTAATCTTCAATGCGCCGGTTCCAAAGGACGTGTCCACATATTTATCTTTGATAATGGGGATCTTTCTGTCCATCAAAGGAAGAATGACCTGATGAGATTCGATGCCGTGATAGCGCTCGTCATCAGGATTCACGGCCACCGCAGTATCTCCCAGCATGGTTTCAGGCCGGGTGGTTGCGACGACGACGCCACCCTTTCCATCGGGAAAAGGGTATCGGATATGATACAAATACCCGTCATGCTCTTCATGTTCGACTTCAAGATCGGCAAGGGCTGTATGGCAGCGGCCGCACCAGTTGATAATGTAATTGCCCCGGTAGATAAGGCCGTCTTGGTACAGGGACACGAAAACCTTTCGGACGGCTTTCGAAAGTCCTTCGTCCATGGTAAAACGCTCCCGATCCCAGTCACATGAAGCGCCAAGACGTTTCAGTTGATTGATAATGGCACTGCCATACTCACCGCGCCACTCCCAGACCTCCTCGATGAATTTTTCCCTGCCCACCTGGTGACGATCCAAACCCTCGCCGGCGAGTTTTTTTTCAACGACGTTCTGGGTGGCGATTCCTGCATGGTCGGTCCCGGGCATCCACAAGACATTATCCCCCCGCAATCTTCGGTAGCGGCAGAGAATATCCTGCAATGTATTATTGAGGGCATGCCCCATGTGAAGAACACCGGTGACATTGGGCGGGGGAATGACGATGGAATAGCCTTTCCGGTCGCCGTCGGCGGCATCGGCTGCAAACAGCCCTTCTTTTTCCCAGAAATCGTACCATCGTCTTTCAACATCATGGGGTTCATAACTTTTGTCTAAAAGATTGGAACTCATACCTTAATACTCCCTATTTATAACTTGTTCCGGACAACACACGGATCCGATACGTCTAAAAAATGGAAAAGGGGATTATGGATAATCCCCGCGTTTTTACCATTTCGTTTTTTGACATATCAGGTTCGTCAGGCCGGAGGTCATTGCTGCCCAAAAGAACAATTATTTTTTGCTGCCCGATTCTTCTTCGAGCAGAATGTTTTTCAGCCTTTCTATTTCGTTCTTCACAGTTTTTTCAATTACTTCAACAAGAATACCATCGATTTTTTCGTAAAACATCTTTTTTATGACACCCTCTAATGCCGCCGCTATCTGTTCGTCGGAGACCCTGTCGCCTTTCAAGGAAACTTCCGGAATATCTTCTTCGGTTTCGATCTCGATCCCCAATGAATCGGCGAAATCATCTTTTGCGGACGGATCCGGGGCTGTTTCCTGGTCCAGTTCCTCATCAAAGTCAATGGTTTCTTCAAAAAGATCGCTGTCCAGATCAAGGATATCGTCCGATTTCGGTGAAAGGGCCTCGGTTTCAAGGGAAATCTCTTCGACGGTCTCCATCAGGTCGATAATTTCATCATCGTCTTGTGATGGCTCGATGATCTCATCCGTAAGTACTAAAACCTCGTCATCTTCACCGGGTTCTTCTGTTTCAGCAAGGACGATGTCCTTTGGATCTTCTATGGAAAGTTCCTCAACAGCATCTAAAAGGTCGAGTATGTCATCATCGTCTTCCGGCCCGCCGTCTACCTCATCCTTGAGTTCGATGATTCCTTCATCTTCCGCCGGTTCTGTCCTTTCGGTGTTTTTGCCGGGCTTTTCATTGATTGTCATATCAACCCCCCGTTTTCCATAAAAGGCCATGGATTATTTCGAAATAAATATCCCAAAATTCGAAAAAATTTATCATAGGGACCCTAGTGTGTCAAGATATTTGCTTTTTTACAAACTTGACCTTTGTAAAATTCAGGTATAAAAAATCCCATGCGGTACTTTTTTATTGAAAACGGCGGAAGCACGGGGTCGACATGGGTGATCACCGGTTCCGACGCCCGGCACATCAAGACGGTATTGCGCCTGAAATCCGGTGATAAAATTGGCCTTTTTGACGGGAAAGGATTTGAATACGAAGCCGAAATCGTCGATGTGTCCACCGGGAGGGTTACGGTGGCGGTGATTCGCCGCTTCCCTTCGACAGCAGAATCCCCCGTTCAAATTACGGTGGCCCAAGGGTTTCTAAAAGAAAAAAAAATGGACGGCCTCGTTCGACAGCTCAGTGAACTCGGCATCACAAAATGGATTCCTTTTATCGCCGAAAGATCCATTTCGAGACCGGACAAAAAACAGCTCTCAGCACGCACCAGACGGTGGGAAAAAATATCCAAAGAAGCCGTCAAGCAGTGCAAGCGGGGCTGTATCATGGAAATCGGCGACACGGTATCCTTCGAAGAAATATTGAATCTTTCTCAATCCGCCGACCTTAAGATCGTTTTTTGGGAAGATGAATTCCAGCCGCTCAAGGCCGAATTGCCGGGCCCAGATGATAAAATCAATAAGATTTATGTGCTGCTCGGACCCGAAGGCGGTTTTACCGAACCGGAAATTGAACGTGCCAGGGCACGGGGATTTGTCACCGCGAGTCTGGGCCCGCGGATCTTGAGAGCCGAAACAGCGACCATTGGGGCCTGTGTTTTGCTTCAGCATCTTTTTGGCGATATGCGATAAAAAAATCTTGACAAAAAAAGGGGCATCTAATATTTTTCCTAATTACTTCAAATCACGCCGAGGTAGCTCAGTCGGTAGAGCAGGGGACTGAAAATCCCCGTGTCGGCAGTTCGATTCTGTCCCTCGGCACCAATAAAATCAAGGAGTTGGCTCAATATTGCCAACTCCTTTTTTTCTTTGGGTCTCCACTTCTTCCAAAAACCTATTTTCTTAGACGACCATCTGTTTCCC
>JAHECI010000360.1 GCA_024641825.1 Desulfobacterales bacterium
AGCGGTTAAACCTGACAAACTCGTGAAAAGTCTTTTGTGAGCGATATCTGATCATTTGGGGACCCACTTTTTTCCCACAAGACGATCGTGCGGGCTTAACCGCTTCATGGAATCGACAGGGTCAATCATTTTATGCCCATACATTGAAATTATCAATTTTACATATTGATTATCTTTATACTATATATCTCCCATTTAAATTTCAAAGGCATTTTGGCCTCATCAGGGGGCAACATCCGATCTGAATATGGAAAATTTGAAAATGATGCGTTCAACAATGCGTGAAGCAGCGGGAACCCTTGCCGACAAAAATGCCGAAAGGCTTTATGACCTGGGAAATATCTTTTTATCCCCATTGAGTTACAACCTTTTCCGTATTTTGTTGAGTGCGATTTTTTTATGGTCCGGCACCTCCAAACTCATAGCCCCCCAATTTTTTGCCGGTGTTATCGAAAATTATGGTTTGCTGCCCGATCCCTTGACTCTGCCGGCGGCCATTGTCTTATCCATGTTAGAGGTTCTCGCGGGACTGGGCCTGCTGGCCGACATCCGCGGATCTCTGACCGTCGTTACCGGCTTGTTGGGATTATTTATCCTGGTTTTGAGTTATGGCATCTGGCTGGGACTCGATATCGATTGCGGATGTTTCGGTCCCGAAGATACGGAATCCCAAGCATTTCATGGCCTGCGTTCGGCCCTTTTCCGGAATATTGTGATGATGTTGGTTATCCTTTACCTTTATTTTTGGCGTCATCGCAAAAGCATGACACCCAAACCGTTAACAAATCTGTTTAGAAGCTTTAAAAATAAGGAGGCGTGATGATTCGAATGGGAAAAATTATTTTCGGCTTTATGGCCGTTGGACTGTTTCTGATGCAACCGGCAAGTCCGGCATTCGCCAAAAACAAATTTGAAAAAGAAGTCGAAAAAGAGCAGGCGGGTGTTAAACTGGTTCGTGAAGTGCAGCAGGGGGGGTATGACGTAATCACGGCCAAGGAGCTTAAAGACCTGATCGATTCCGGTAAGGATATCCTTATTATCGATACCATGCCCTATGATGCCAGCTATAAAAAAACGCACGTCCCGGGTGCAAAGCAGTTTCTGTTTCCCATTCCCGAGATGAAAGCGTGGGATACCAAAGAGACGGATGGCAAAACCATTGACGATTTCAAGGCATTTCTGGGTCCCGACATGTCAAAAACCATCGTCGTCTACTGCGGGTTCGTCAAATGTACCCGAAGCCACAATGGGGCCATGTGGGCCCAGAAGCTGGGCTACAAAAATGTTCTGCGCTTTCCGGGGGGAATTTTTGCCTGGAAAGGCGCCAACTACCCCATAGAAAAAATAAAATAAGGATCTAGGTTAAGGACACACGCCCCTAACCCCTAATATTTCAAGTTGGAGGTCGTATGTCTTTAAGAATGTATTATGATACGACCAAACTCCGGAAATTACCGTTTGGACCCCAGTGTGGACGTACTGATTAAAAAAATCCGGCAGCGTAGCGAAAACCTGTTCACGACCAAACAGCTCATGTGTTCCGAAGCGGTTCTAACGGTCCTGAATCAAGGGCTCAAAGGGGGATTGCCTCCTGGGATGGCCGTGCGGCTTACCTCGGGTTTACCGGAAGGATTCGGGGGCAGCGGATGTACGTGCGGCGCGTTAAGTGCCGGAGTTATTTCTCTGGGGTTGTTTTTGGGACGAAACGGGCCCGGATTTTTCAACAACCGAGCGGTTTACAGGGCTTCCAAGGAACTGCACGACCGGTTCAGGGCCTGTTTCGGTGCCACCTGCTGCCGGGTGTTAACGAAAAATATCAAGCTCGGAACACAGAGCTACTACCGACGGTGTGCCAAAAAAGCGGGAACCGTTGCCGAACAGGCCGCCCGCCTTATCCTGGAACAAAAACCGGAACTGGTGGGCAAGGCCGACTGGACCTATGTGAATCGAATTGATTCCAATATCGGTGGACGGATCCGGCAACTGGCCAATACTTTTCGATCATAACCGCCTGTTATTTCAAAAGTCGCCGGTGGAATACCCGATATTGTTTTGATGAAAGATCTTGACCTTTACACGAAAGTGAAAGAATATTGGTGACATATTAAAATTTCGACCCCGGAGCATTCATGCCGTGAAACTGAATCTTTTTAAAAAGCCGACCCTGCTGAGCCTGTCAAAAACCTGCGGTTGAGCCGCAAAAATCGACCCGGTCGGGCTCGGAGATTTGTTGGCGGGTTTACCCAAACATGAAGATCCCAACTTACTGGTGGGGTATGAAACCAGTGATGATGCCGGCATTTATCGATTGACCGACGATCTGGCCGTTATTATGACGGCCGACTATATTACGCCCCCGGTGAACGATCCGTATATGTTCGGCCAGATTGCGGCCGCCAACGCCATCAGCGATGTTTATGCCATGGGCGGCCGTCCCATCGCCTGCCTGAATCTGGTCAGTTTTCCCGCCAAGAAGCTCCCCATGGACGTCCTGCACCAAATCATCGCCGGCGCTTTAAGCAAGATTACCGAAGCAGGAGCGGTGCTGGCAGGAGGGCATTCCATCGAAGACGAAGAGCCCAAATTCGGGTTGGCGGTGACCGGCATCGTCCATCCCGACAAATTCTGGACCAACCGGGGCGCACGGCCGGGAGATGTGTTGATTCTCACCAAACCCATTGGAAGCGGCGTACTGTTCAATGCCAATTTGAAACAATGGGTCTCCAAGAAGGCCATGGATGCCTGTGTGGCAACCACTTCAACCCTCAACCGAACCGCTGCTGAGGTTATGGCGGGTTTCGACATACATGCCGCCACCGATGTCACCGGATTCGGGTTGTCCGGACACGGCTTTGAAATGGCCAAAGCTTCTGAAGTCTGCCTGGAAATCGAAGTTGCCCGTTTTCCGATCATGGACGAGGCGCTGGCGGTCTATAAAAAAGGGATGACAACCGGCGTAAATGCCTCCAACAGACAGATGGTGGAAAAATATATGCGGTTCGAGGCCGATCTCCCCGTCTGGCACCAAGAGATCGTATTTGACCCACAAACCAGCGGTGGCCTTTTAGTGGCAGTCCCTGAATCCCAGGGAGAAAATCTCATCAAAGCATTACATACCGGGAAGGTGGCGGCGGCCAAAATCATCGGCCGTGTTCGTGAAGTAAAAGCGGCGACGTATCTGATATTTAAATAAATGCCCGCCGGGAAGCAACGTATTCGCCCCCCCGATCCCTTTTTCCCATGGAGGCAATTTGCATGGACATCCACTGGGGCCCGTTAAAAAAGCGTGTGCTCCATGGGACGGTGACCCCTTCGAGCTCTCTCAACCTAATTTTGACGGTTTCGTAAAAAGTTTTTTGTGAGCAACATCGAGCAATTTTGGAGAAAGATTCATGATGCGTCTGGCGTTAAAAATTGCAAGCTGTTTGAGGGCGTTAGCTCGAGTTCTTGCAATTTAGCCAGACGCGTCATGAATCCCAAAAATGCTTGCGGAGCGAGCAAAATCAGACTTTTTACGAGTTCATCAATTTTTCAAAAAAAACATTTTGTTTTCCCTGGATAAAGGTGGGAAAAATCGGGCTAAAGAC
>JAHECI010000058.1 GCA_024641825.1 Desulfobacterales bacterium
CCAAATCGACCTATCGGCTCCTCAGCTTTCTGGTCATCGCCTTTAGTGTTGTCATTGCATTTCCCTATATCCCCGGCTCGGATTCTCTGGCGTTTAAGGGGGTCTCGGTATTTGTCGGCGTACTGTTTTCCCTGGGCGCCCAATCTTCGGTTTCCAATATCATTGCCGGATTTGCCCTTACCTACCGGAGGGCATTCCGGGTGGGTGACCGGGTAAGGATTGCCGATTTCGCCGGTGATGTTCTGGAAACCAGGGTCCAGGTCACCATCTTGCGAACAGTTAAAAACGAGGAAATTATCGTTCCCAATTCCATGATTCTGAACAGTCATGTGATCAATTATTCCGCCAAAGCGCGGGAAAGGGGGCTTATTCTCCACACCGCCGTGACCATCGGTTACGACACGCCGTGGCGTCAGGTTCATGCAATGCTTTTGATGGCAGCCCGCAAGACTCCCGGTCTGCTGGCCGAGCCGGAACCGTTCGTGCTGCAAAAATCGCTGGATGATTTTTATGTGACCTATGAATTGAATGTTTACACAGACAAACCCGAAAAAATGACGGTCTTTTATTCTGAACTTCATCAAAACATTCTGGACGTCTTCAATGAATACGGTGTGCAGATCATGTCGCCGAACTACGTGGCCGACAGGGTCGAACCTGCGATAGTGACTAAAGAACGCTGGTACACTCCACCCAGTGAACCACCGGTTGAAGAATAGAGAGACACAGATTGACACAGAAATCTTATGATCTTCTGAAACAAGAGGAGATTATGCTTTCCAGGACAACCTTTGCCCAACTGACTACTCATGTGATGTCGTTAAAGAATCTTTATGGGTGGTGTCTTTTTGTTTTGCTGATTTTGGGACTGCCGTTCCTATGCCTTGCCCAGGAGCTGGAGCCCCGTCGATGGAGCCACCTTCCAACAGGAACGAACTTTGTCGGCGGAGGTTATGCTTACACCAAGGCGGACATATTCTTCGATCCCGTTCTCCGGATCGAGAATGCTGAATCGGAAATGCACACTTGGGCGTTTAAGTATATCCGAACCTTTGAACTGTTTCAAAAATCCGCACGAATCGATTTTACCCAAGCCTACCAAGAGGGGCGTTGGACCGGATTGCTCGATGGCGCTCCCGCGTCCATCAAACGAAGTGGTTTGTCAGACTCGGTCCTGCGATTCGCCATAAATCTTTATGGAGCACCGCCCTTAGAGGGTAAGGAATTCGCGGCTTACCGGGCCAAGGTCGATGTTGAGACTATCTTCGGAACGGCCTTGGTGGTGCATTTACCGACCGGTGATTACATGGATGATAAACTTATCAACCTCGGCACGAACCGATTCACCTTTCGGCCTCAGCTCGGAGTGGTGCATAACCGGGGAAAGTGGTCGATGGAATTAACAGGCGCAGTTTGGCTGTACACGGACAACGATGATTTTTTCAACGGAAACAAACTTGAACAGGATCCATATTACACCGTCCAAACGCATCTTATTTATACCTTTCGCCCCGGGCTCTGGGCAGCAGCGAGTGCTGGCTATGGCTATGGCGGGGAATCCACCGTAAATGGAGTAGAGAAGAACGACCGGAGAGAAAACCTGGCCTGGGCATTGAGTTTTGGCTGTCCGATCACGCGGCAGTTGGGTGTCAAAGTCGTTTATCTGGCGACCCGTACCCAAGAATCAATTGGTCAGGATTCTGACAGCATCGGTGCAGCCTTCTCTATATTTTGGTGATACCGTCAAGATACTTCGACAAACAAAAACACTTAATATGGAGGTTGAAAATGAAAACAAGAATTCGAATATACCCTTTTTTTATCGTATTAGTTGCAATTTTGACAGTTTTTATTGTTTCTTCAATGGCACAAGAAAAGCCCGCCGACAATATGCAGATAGTTCGCGAAAAGATCCAGACCGATAAGAAGCTGTTTATTGCAGAGAATATGAATCTTACGGAATCTGAGGCCAAAGTTTTCTGGCCGGTTTATGAAAATTATCAGAAAAATCTGGGCAAACTTGTCGATAAGACTGTCAAACTGATCGATAACTACGCCGCCAACTATGAGACCATGACCGAGGAAGCGGCCAAAGAGCTGATCAATGGGTACTTGACCATTGAAGAAGAACGGGTAACGCTCATGAAGTCCTTTTTACCCAAATTCAGAAAAGTTCTGCCGGAAAAGAAAGTGGCACGTTATTACCAACTGGAAAACAAGATCAATGCTGTAGTGAAATATGGGCTGGCAACGCAAATCCCCTTGGTCAATTAAGGACTGGAACTGACAGATACCCCGAGAGTCGAACATATTTGATTTTCGGGGTTCTTTCTTTCAAGGCCATTAAACTAAAAAAATAAGCGTGGATAATCAATTCACGCTTTTCATCTTTTGGGTGACCATCATTTGCGAGGGGTGAGTTAAGGTTCAATGGGTTGTGATATCTTCCTGTAAAGTCGAACTGTCAAGTGATGCATTGACCTGCCTTACGATTCTGCCAAGTCAAGTTTGGGTCAGGACAAATTATGCCACCACCTCTAAACGACTCACTCCGCCGGGAGCCTTGTTTATCCGTATCTTGGTGGGGATTTCATCCTCGAGGCGCTTCACGTGGGAAATAATCCCCACCAGCTTGCCGTTTCTTTTCAAATTCTTGAGCGTGGAAACCACCCTGTATAGGGTCTCGTCATCCAGATAACCGAAGCCCTCGTCCACAAAAAGAGACTCTATTTTCCGGCCGTTGCCGGCAATATCCGAAAGCCCCAGCGCCATGGCCAGGCTCACCAGGAAGGTTTCGCCGCCGGACAGGGTTTGGATGGATCTTCGTTCCCCTTGATGAAAAACGTCCTCGATTTCCAACCCCAGACCGTTTTCTTCACAACGTCTCAAACGATAACGGCCGCTCAGTTCTTCGAGTTGCCGGTTGCTCTGTTCGAGCAAACGTTCCAGCACAAGTTCTTGGGTCCGCCTTTTGATATCGGCCTCGCCGGCCGATTCAAAGAACTCTTTTTCATCGTGTAATCGGCGGCATATTTTTTTCTGTTCTTCGAGTTGCCGTAACTTGAGCTCGTATTCTTTTTCCATGGTTTTCTGATGATCCAGCCGATCCCAAGCCGTGGTGAGCGCTTCGCTCAATTCATCCTTTCGTCTCCTCGCTTCCTGGATCTGGAGGCTTAAGTCTTCTGAAAGTTCGATGGTCGCTTCCGTTATTCCGTTTTTGTCAAAATCTTTTTGTATCCCATCCAGGGTCGTAGCGTAATCGGCGATTTCGCAGTCTATGGCTTCCTGTTGATGCTCGAGGGTCTGCCGTTCTTCAATGGACAAACGGCTGGCTTGGGCCTCTGCCAGGGATGCAAACCCCGAAGCAACCGCCCTTGACGAAAGATCGTTTTCAAGCTCTTCACACTGTTTTTGAATATCCCGGCATTTTTTTTCTGCAACCTGTTTCAACCGCAGTTTTTCCGTCAGGGCATGCTGCACCTGCTGGATTTCCTGCCGGATGGTCTCGACGGCGTCTTTCTCTGTCTGAATCTTTTTTTCCGTCTCCTGTTTTTCTTGACTCGGGTCTCCGGTTCCGAATGTCGTCTGTCTTTGGTTTTTCAGCGCATTTAACGCCCCTTGGCGGGTGTTAATCCGTTTTTCCAGATCATCAGCTTCCGTTTTCAACCGGTCGAGTTGCTGGGGCAATGCCCCGAATCTCTTTTTCAACGCAATGGCCTGTTCTTTCAGCTCGTTTTTTGCCTTGAGGTGGTTGAAGAATTCGACCCTTTTTGCTTCCAGTCGTTGATTCAGTTCACTCTCTGTTCCCGGATCCGGAACTTTTTCCTTGAACATCTCGAGATTCGGCTGAAGGGTTCTTAATATCTCTGCTTCCGTTTGTCTGAGATTCTGAGTTTCCTGTTGCAGTGAAGACAAACTGTTTCGGCGAACATTTAAATCAATTTCAAGCTGGTCCGAAACGGTTTGCTTTTCGGATAATTTTGCCGAATGCTTTTGAACGGCCTGATCAATTTTTCCGGTCTTCTTATGATGTTTTCGAATTTTTTTAAGTCGGGCCCCTTGCCTTCGAACATCCTTCTTCAATAACCGAATCGATGTCTTCACCAAATGCCGATCCCCGATGGCCCATTCGGCTCCGGTGGCCTGACACAGAAAATTCCATTTCTTTTGCATTTCCACCAGGGGGTCATGCTGGGCTTTGAGTCCGGCAATCTGGTCCGAAAGCATTTTGAGTCGACTCTGGATTTTATTCAGCGTATTCTCCTGGGCGTTAAGTGCCTCGGCTGTTTCTTTCCCAAACGACGGACCAGCAGTCACATACGGATGATCCAGTGAACCACAGAGGGGACACGGTTCTTTATCTTTAAGCTGTCGTCGGCAGGGTTCGAACCTGACCGTATTTTTGATGACGGACAGGCGGTTGTTTTCCCGTTCGAATATTTTTAGAACCTCGGCGTGTTCCTCCTCGGCTTTTTTCAGCGCCTTTTCCAAGGCTTCCCCGTTCCCGGCTTCCTGTTTGGCATAGGTCTTTGCGATCTTAAGCATCGATTGATAGTTTTTCAGCCGATCCTTCTGTCCGCCATAGATTTTTTCAAGATCTTTTAGGGTTCCGTCACCCAAGAGGGCTGTCAGCGATTTGTTCTGTTCAGCCTGTCGGGCCTTGATTTTCTCCGACTTGTTCCGGAGTTTTTCGAGTTTGCGTGCCGTTTTCGTCAACAATGAAGATGCTTTTCTCTCAGCCTTCACAGCGGACTTCTGTTGACCGGGGTGTGCCGATATTGTTTGACGGATCGATTGCAATTTTTCGAGACCGTCCTTTATGACGGGGATCCGTTTCACCAGTTCTTCATATTCAAGATGTTCCTCCAGCCAGCGTTCCGTATCCTTTTGGCGGGTTTCATTTTCTGCGATTTCCTGCTCTACGGTCAGCTGTTCCTGAGACGTCTGGGCCTGTTCATCTTCAACTATCGCCTGTCGTTCCATCAATTTTCCAACCGAATCGGTTGCCGCCGCAATCTCCTTCTCGATTTCCAGGGTCTTTTCAACCAACGCCCGTCGTTGGGACCATGCTTTTTGCGCCCGATCCAGTTCAAGGGCATGAATCCCTTCTTTTTCCTTCAACCCGTCATGTCGATCTTCCAGATCTGCGATTTCCCTTTCAAATCCTTTTAGCGCATCCAAATCCTTGGAGGCTTCGGATTTCCAGCTGTCCAGCCGGTCCATTTCTTCTTGAAACGGTGCGGCAGCCATGGCCTTTTTTAGCCGTTGAAAATCGGATTCCATCTGGCTTTTTCGGTACCGAGCCTCTTCGATGGCGTTTCGATTCTCCTGGTATTTTTTTTGCAACTGATCGTAGCGTTTGCGTTGGTTTTCCTTTTCGTTCAATGTGAGAATTCGCCCATCGGCCGCATTAAAATCTTCTTCCAGCTGCTGAACCGTTTCCTCAAGATTTTCAACCTCCGACCGGCGCATCAACGGAAAATCTTGAATCTCTTCTTCGAGTGCTTGAAGTTTTTTATCTGCTGTTTCAGCGTTTTCAACGGCGGCTTTCAAAACCTCGGAGAATATGTCTTTGCCGACAATTTTATCCAATATTTCAGCGCGTTCATTATCGAGGGCGTTCAGAAATGCGCTGAACTCACCCTGAACCAACATCATCGATCGGGAAAAACGCTTAAAATCGAGACCGGTGAGCGCTGCGATACGGTGGCGAACCGTGCTGATCTTATCTTCGAGGAGCCGTTCTTTTCCGTTCATTTCGAACAGTTTCATTTCCGGGGAAAGGGTTTTCCCTTGGGCGCTGCGCAGAGACCATGTGGAGCGGTAAACATTCCCGTTTACTGAAAATGTCACTATGGAAAAGCAGCGAGAGGTCTGTTTGCTCATGATCTGTTCGGGTGAATTTTTAAGCCGGGCGGTCTCGCCGTAAATCCCCAGTGAAACCGCATCAAAAATCGTGGTCTTCCCTGATCCGTTGGGGCCGGTAATTGCAAACAGCCCGGATTCCTTGAGCGGAGACCGGTCAAAATGAATTTCCCATTCACCCTTTAACGTATTTATATTTTTGAACCGGACATTTAATATTTTCATTGTTCTCACTCGCTCTCGTTGTCGGAATCCGTATCATCCTACGATACGGAGATACTCACCAAATAACGCGTCGGGGAGTTTTTTAAATTCAACGGTTCCTTTCTCCTTAGTTAAACCGATGGTGGGTCATAGAAGTTCTCCCAAAGGAAAAAGAATGTCAATGATCGCAGATTCCGTTCCGCATGCCAACGAATTTCTTCGGATCTGGGTCATTTGAGCACAACATGGTCAGATCGCCATAACGATCATATTTTTCAGGGGCGCAAAGCTTAAAATTGAATTTCTAACATAAACACCTTTGCGTGTCAAAAGCCCAAAGCACAAAAAATTTGTTGCTCATCAGGTTAAAAAATCGTAAAATTTGTAAGAATTTGCCGTGAGAATCTCTTTCGGTTCCAAAAGGAGAAAAAAATGCAGTTTAGAAAAAACGATATTCTCGGTATTTTTCTGTGTCTTAGCATCATTCTTTTGACGATATCTCCTTGGGGTGTTCAAGCCCAGAACCTGCCGGCAGGCGAAGTATCCCAAAAAACAGTTGATACCCCAATAAAAAACGATACGGATGCTTCTTCCCAAAAAATCAAGGCAATGGACAAAGCCGGTGAGAGCATCGGAAAAGGACTCGACCAGTTGAGTGACAAGGCGTCATCCAAATTCGGCAAATGGATGGACGCCGAGATCTTCGCTGGAATTAACTGGCTCAAGTTGCTCTTTTGTCTGTTCTTGATTTTTTTGGTGGTCTTGATCGAACGGTCGCTGCGATGGGTGATCAATTCGGCAATTCGAAAAATGCCCGTCGATGCGGAGACCGTCTCGTGGCGCCGGAGCTTACTTCAGGCCCTGTCCAAACCCCTGTCCCTATTTATCTGGTCGTACGGCATCTATGGCGCCCTTTCACCCCTGTACGTTCATTTTCTGGCAACCGACGGAAGCAATCTGGTTCACAGCGTGGCACAAAAAGCCGCCGATATCGGCGGGGTCGTCGCCCTGTTCTGGTTCCTTCTCCTTTTAATCGGGATTTTGGACATTTATCTGAAAAAATGGGCGGCCACCACCGAAAGTACCATCGACGACATGCTGGTTCCCATTGTCGGCAAAACCCTCAAACTTTTCATTGTGGTCATCGGCGGTATTATTGTCGTTCAAAACCTCACCGGGCTCAAAATCGGCCCCCTTCTGGCCTCACTGGGGATCGGCGGTCTGGCCGTGGCTTTGGCCGCCAAGGACTCCATCGCCAATTTTTTCGGAACGCTGACCATCCTGTTTGACAAACCGTTTCAGGTGGGTCAGAGAATCACCATCGATCAATACGACGGGATCGTTGAAAACGTCGGCTTCAGGAGTACCCGAATACGAACGCTTGCCGGTCACCTGGTGACCATTCCCAATGAGAAGCTGGTCAATTCTTCTCTGGAAAATATCGGAGAAAGACCGTATATTCGATGGCTCACGAACATCGGTATTACCTACGATACACCGCCGGAAAAGGTCGAAAAGGCCGTACAGATCCTTGAGAAAACCCTTGAAAACCATGAAGGGATGAAAGAAGATTTTCCGCCACGGGTCTTTTTCAACGGCTTCAATGACTGGAGCCTGAATATCCTGGTGATCGCATGGTATCACCCGCCGGACTACTGGAATTTTCAGGCCTGGCTCCAGATAACCTGTCTTGAAATTATGAGGGGATTCGAAGCCGAAAACATCGATTTCGCGTTTCCATCCCGCACCCTATATATGGCCAACGACGATAAACGTCAGCTTAAACTGATGATGCTCAAAGGGCGGGAGCCCGATCAAAACATCAATTAAATCTAATAAATTCAAGCTGAAAAATGATGATTGAAAACCCCATGATCCCGCGACGTTGAACTGCAGAGATCTTCAATTCCCTAAGATCCCGGACAACCCGGTTTTGACATCTCGCTTAAAGGGAAAGGAATTATTCCATGCCGAGATTTACAAAAAAACGTTTAAAGAAAATAGGAGCTTCCCCGGGCACCCTGGTCCACGTCGGTGAAAAAAAGACCGAAAAAACCAGAATTAGCCTGCTCGACTACGATGAAGAACACCTGCAGGAAAAAGTGCTCGACAACATTGAAGCGGCGTTCCCTCTTAAAGACCTGCCCACGGTTACCTGGATAAACATCGACGGTCTCCATGACGTTGACGTTATCGAAAAAACCGGCCAACGCTTTAACATTCACCCGCTGGTTTTGGAGGATATTTTAAATACCGGCCAGCGTCCAAAATCCGAAGAATTCGAGGATTTCGTCTTTGTTGTCCTGAAGATGCTCTATTACGACAAAAACACCAAAGAATTAAATTCGGAGCAGATCAGCCTGATTTTGGGGCGTAATTTTTTGATTTCATTCCAGGAGGTCCAGGGCGATGTTTTTGAGACCGTCAGGGAAAGAATTCGAAAATCCAAGACCCGGATTCGAAAAGCGGGGTGTGATTACCTCGCCTATGCCTTGATTGATGCCGTTGTCGATCATTACTTTCTGATCCTTGAGACCCTGGGTGAAAACATTGAAATCCTTGAAGAGGAGATTATCGAAAATCCAACCAGCAAGAGCATGCAGACCATCCACGACCTCAGACGAGAAATGATATACCTGCGCAAACAAATCTGGCCGATTCGGGAAGTCATCAACAATCTGGTCAAGGGTGAATCTTCTCTGCTCGGAGAACCGGTCCATTTATACTTCAGAGATGTTTACGATCATACCATTCAGATCATCGATACCATTGAATCCTTCCGGGACATCCTTGGGGGCATGCTGGAGATGTATCTGTCCACCATAAGCAACAAAATGAACGAAGTGATGAAGGTTTTGACGATCATTGCCACCATTTTTATTCCCATCACCTTTGTTGCCGGAATTTACGGCATGAATTTCAAATTTATGCCGGAACTCGAATGGCAATGGGGTTACCTGATGTTCTGGGGCATTATTGCCGTGGTTGTGGTGGGAATGACCACCTATTTTAAAAAAAAGAAATGGATATAATTGGGTTGGCATGTCGAAATTCCATTAAGGGTTCGATACCCATGATACCTAAAGGAGAATTCCAATGATCCGAGATAAATCAAGTCAAAAACGAGGCCGGCGCAAGGTCGTTTTTTCCCTGGACGCCCCCGGTGCCGCCAAAGTCATTTTGATGGGAGATTTCAATCAATGGAATCCGAAAATTCATCCCATGAAAAAGGACCCCGGCGGCGTGTGGAAAAAGATTACCATGCTGTATCCCGGGAGATACGAATATCGGTTCCAGGTCGATGGTCAATGGGAAAATGACCCTGCAAATCATCGGACGTGTCCCAATCGTTTCGGTACGTACAATAACGTGGTCATTGTCCCTCAGGCCCAATCTTCTAAATAAAAGCCAATTCAGTTCAAATTTACCAGGGAGGTCAACCCCCAAGATGAAACAAAACATCGGATTTGTTTCGACACGTTTTTCCGGAACGGACGGCGTCACGCTGGAAGCCAGCAAATGGGCGGAGGTATTTAAAGATGACGGACACAGGTGCTTCTGGTTTGCCGGAGAACTGGAACGAGATCCCTCAAAAAGCTTGCTGGTTCCCGAAGCCCATTTCCAGCATGCACAAACCCGATGGATCAACGAAAACGTCTTTGGCAGGAAGGGGCGCAAATCTTCGGTCACGGACACGATTCACGCCCTCAAAACCCTCTTGAAGATTCGGCTGCAGGAATTCATCGAACAGTTCAAGATCGATCTTCTGGTGGTGGAAAATGCGCTGACCATCCCCATGCACATTCCTCTGGGGGTTGCCCTGACGGAATACATTGCCGAAACGCTGATTCCCACCATTGCGCATCATCATGATTTTTACTGGGAAAGGACCCGGTTTTCAGTCAATGCCGTGGGAGACTACCTCCGAATGGCATTTCCCCCGAATCTCCCCAATATCGGACATGTGGTCATCAATTCCGAAGCCCAGGAAGAACTGGCGCTCCGGACCGGAATTTCGTCGACCATCATCCCCAATGTTCTGGACTTTGAAAATCCGCCCATGGTGAATGATAAAAGTGCCATGGATTTAAGACAGTTGATCGGCCTGACCCCCGACGATGTTATGATTTTACAGCCCACCCGCATCATCCAGAGAAAAGGCATCGAACATGCCGTTGAACTGGTCAAGGAACTCAAGGACCCCCGGTACAAACTGGTAATTTCCCATGAAGCCGGTGACGAGGGGCATGATTACGCCGAATGGCTCAAAGAAGACGCCCGTAGCCAGGGCGTGGATCTGCGTCTGTTCAATGTCCATATTTCGGATCCTTACATGGACCAACAGAAAAAGGAAGACGGATACACACTCTGGGATATATATCCCCATGCCGACTTTATCACGTATCCCAGTCTGTATGAGGGGTTCGGCAATGCGTTTTTGGAAGCCATCTATTTTAAAAAACCGCTGCTCATCAATCGTTACGCAATATTTGTCCGGGATATCGAGCCCCAAGGGTTCGATCTGGCGGTCATGGACGGTTATTTGACCCAAAAAACCATCCGGAGCGTTAAAGAAA
The DNA here is from genome assembly GCA_024641825.1 of Desulfobacterales bacterium. Classification (GTDB taxonomy): domain Bacteria; phylum Desulfobacterota; class Desulfobacteria; order Desulfobacterales; family UBA11574; genus JAAXQD01. The sequence goes on from JAHECI010000058.1 coordinate 10,647, forward strand.
TCCTTGAATCACCGGAGCGCAGGAAAAAAATGGTCGATCACAACTACAAAGTCGCAACCCGTCATTATTCCTTTGCCGTACTCAGGAAATGCCTGAGAACTCTTTTGGTCAATTTCTTCGGCATCAATACTTGACCCATGCCCTGAAAGAGACATTTTCCCGTTGGCTACACGTTGACTTTTTAGAACCATCTCCAAAAGGGTCGATGATTTTGAAAGAATTCAAGGGGTCACACCTGAAATTTCTATGAAGCCGGCCGGCATCGAAAAACCCAACCCTTACATAGGCCCTTGTTTTACTTGGACGGTCCGGTGTCGCTATCCGGCGCCGGTTCTTCTTTCACCTCGGGTCGACTGTCGGCCTTCACCATACGGAACTCCAGGGGTCTTTGGGTGTCCAGATGAATATCCCGTTGGGGGAAGGCAATGACAATCCCTGCTTTGCGGAACAGTTCGTCTATATGAAATCGGATGTCGCTTTCAATGATGCGCCGATCCATAATACGGGTCATGCTGATCCAGAAGTAAAGATCAAAAATCAGGGCATTGTCACCAAAATCATTGAAAAGCACAAAGGGTTCGGGTCTCTTTTTCACCTTTTTATGCTCGTGGGCCACCTGTATCATGATGCGCTCTACTTCTCGAACCGGAGATCCGTAGATTACGCCGGCCGTTACCTGTGCCCGGATCTCTTTATCTGAATGGGTCCAGTTGACGATATTTTTCTCCAGAAAACTGCTGTTGGGAACCAAGATGTGAATATTGGCGCCGGTGCGAATCCGCGTACAGCGCGCGCCGATCTCTTCGACGATGGCAAAGTTTCCTTCGATATCGATGAGATCGCCGATCTTTATCGGTTGCTCGGCCATGATGATGAAGCCGCTGATAAAATTGTTGATGAGATTCTGGGCGCCGAATCCCACACCAATGGCAATGGCACCGCCGAGAAATGTGAAGATGGTCAGTGGAATATTGACAACCCGCAAGGCAAACAGAACGATCAACAGCACGGTAAAATAATTGATAATTTTTTCACCGGCGATGATCGTGGTTTCTTTAAGGTGGGTGCGTTTTAAAAGACGACGGGTTACCACAAGGACGATTCTTTTGACGAACGTAAGTCCTATGATCAGTATCAGCAGGGTTACCACAAGTTTTTTAACCGTCACACCATATCCATCAATAACCCACAGCTCAAGGTTCCAGAAATCTTTGACATTACTTGTCACGCCGGTAAGCATCTGCCATAGGTTCGTGTATTCTCGCCGGGCGGCGATTTCGTCCAAGAACCTTTGATGCAATTTTACGGTCGCCAGCAGTGTGGAAAAATATTCGAGATTGCCATCGGCCAGGCTGCGCAGGGCCTGCAGTCGATTCTCCAATTCTTCCCGAAGTCTTATGTCCAAATTCTGTTCGGATATTTGCTTGACCAGAACGGCAATCTGTGTTTGAAGGTTGGCCTGATTGTTTTCCTGCAGCCGCACCGTTCGTTCGATGGTTTTTTTGCGGGTTTCAAACTCTTTATACCAGGTGTCCAATTGTTCGGTGTTGATCTCACCGATGACCATGGTATAACGATTTTTCCATGCCAGCTCCTGTTGAGTTAAAAGCTGCAATTCATCCTCTGCTTGTTCCAGAAGCTTCTGAGAGGCATTCCGCCGGGTTTCGGTGGCCTCTAAGGCGGCCTTTGCCAAGGCAATTTCCGTCTCTCCCTTGACATTTACCACCCTATTCTGGGCCTGCAGCCATAGGGCCTCGATCCTAATTTGTCCCCGGAGTTGTTCTTTGAGCCGTTTTTGCAATTCCGTCCTGGTTTGCTCAATGGTTTCAAGCTGTTTTTCCAGATCTGCCTTATCAAAGTGGAGATGTTTGCGCACCCAGGCGATGTTTTGTCGGGCAACATCGGCTTGCCGTGATGCAAGCTGAACTTCCATGGAAAGATTTTTTTGGGTGATGCTCTGAAGATCGAAGATTGCCTGGGATATTTCCACTTCCAGTTGAGCTTGGCCGATCTCCCAATTCAGTTTCGATACCGCTATCCCATTATTTTCTTTGTACTTTCGAAGAATTTGCTCCCCTTCATCCAGTCTCGTCCGGGCATCCTCCAGAGCCTTCTTTGCCAGACTCTTCTCCAGTTCGGCCGTCTCTTTTTTTTGATCGGCCATGGCCAACTGATCGAGGATACTGTCATGGAAACTCAGAGAATAGGGCGCTTCTTGCGAAATTTCTGTCTGATGCTGAGCCTCCCACTTTTTACCTAAAAGGGCTTCCTCTTTTTCCAAAAGGGTCTTTTTTCTCAGGGCCGTTATCAAACGTTGATAAACGGTTTCGAGATCTTGAAGCTTTAAACTGCGATCTTGCAACTGGGAAAGTGTGATTCCCAACTGATTGGCTTTTTGTTCGTTTTCCAGTGCCCTGGCATCTGCCAATCTTTTTTTCACCTCACTGATCTTCAGCTCAATGGCACTTGCATCGACCTCGGAAGGTGTCCCATTCTGGACCATTGACAAAGGATCCTGTTTGGCTGCAAATGCGTTGGGCAAGACAGCGGTCAAGGCCATTATCAGGCCGAAAAATATAATGATGCCCGGGAAAACAATATGTTTTCGTGGGGAAAACATCGGACCGCTTGACAACCGACCTTCTGAAAGGCGGCGGCATAATGTCAATGGAGCTATCATAATCACCTCTTTTCGAAAAACTGCCCAAAAATATTCAACCAATATCAGAGCCACTTCCCTTTAAGGGGAT
>JAHECI010000059.1 GCA_024641825.1 Desulfobacterales bacterium
CGGAATAGGGACGTGTCCGCACATCTTGCCGGGCGGAACGGAAACCGAATTCTTCCTTATAGACCCGTCGGACCTTTACTTTTGTCACCTTTTCAATTCCGGACGGCAGCTTGAAATTAAGGCCGGGTTGACTGGTTCGGACATATTTCCCGAATCGCTGGACAACGCCCACCTCGTCGACTCCAACCGTGTAGAATGTCGAAGAACCAAAAAATAAAAGGAGGAAAATAAGAATTAATAGGGGTCCGCCCGGCAGTTTAAGCTTTTTAAATTTTTCCACCAGCTCATCCATTTTGGGAGGGACCATGCCTCCTTCTTTATGTTCTTGCTGCTTTTTAAGTTTTTCCCAATCCCAGTTCATAGATATAATTCCTGTCTATTTGGTTTTCAAAATACCTAATTTTTTTATCCGACCTATTAATGTAAGTTACCATCGCCTCCAAGTCAAGGAAAAAGCAAAATTTACACACGAACCCTCTCACGGTCATACTCCATAACTCTCTATTTTTTTTATCGAATCAACATTTGACAAACAAACCCAAAAGGCCCATGGCATGCGCAAAACCGACTTTTTGCGACCCCGCCCCAATTGTTTCTTGACAATCCAATGGATCACTTTGTACTTCCTTAATTATGGGAAAAAGGAAAAACACGCCGGAAGTCGGACACATCGGAGATATTCTCAACCATGTCTTGAAAACCTGCCGCCGTGATGGTGACGGAGATCTTTCTCAGATTTGGAGCCTGTGGGACGCTGCGGTGGGGGATGTCATCGCAAAAAATACGAGACCGGAAGCCTTTAAGGGAAAACTTTTACTGGTCAATGTCAACAGTTCGGCATGGATGCATCAGCTCCAGTTTTTGAAAAAGGATATGATCGATAAAATCAACACCGCATTGGGAAAAGAGCTGGTTCAAGACATAAAATTCAAGATCGGACCGGTGTAATAATGAAATCTTTGACCGCTGATTCCTTCTTCAACGGCCGCATCCAGGTCAAGCAGCACCGGTCCGGATACCGTTTTTCCATAGATGCGGTTCTACTGGCCGCCCATGCCCGACCGGGTCCGGAGGATACGGTCCTCGATTTGGGAACCGGCTGTGGTATCATTCCCATGATACTGGCCTATCGCAATCCTGGAATTGACGTATACGGGATTGAAGTGCAAACGGATCTTGCCGACATTGCCGCCCTCAATATCACAGAAAATGGTTTGAACGATCAAATTACCGTTCTGTGTATGGATATGAAAGCACTGAACCTCGAAATGACTTCCGGGCCTGTGGATCTGGTTGTGAGCAATCCTCCTTTCAGGAAAGCGGAATCCGGAAGGATTAACCCGAATCGGCAACGGGCCGTTGCCCGACATGAAATCAAGGCCACCCTGTATGATGTGGTTGAAACGGGTCGTCGTATGTTACGAACCGGCGGACGATTTGTAATAATTTACCTGGCGGAGCGCATGACCGACATTCTCACACAAATGCGGAAAGCCGGAATAGAACCCAAGTCTATACGCACGATACATTCAGGAATAGAAACAGCGGCGAAGCTGGTTCTGGTGGAGGGGAAAAAAGGGGGGCGTGCAGGAATCAAGATCGGCCCGCCCCTGATCATTTACCGAAAAAACGGCGCATACACAGATGAGGTCGAGAAAATGTTTATGCCTTAAAACAGTCATGCAACAGAGGGGGCCGGGGCCGGTTCTAATGTGCAGTCTTTCATCAACCTTGAGCCCCTGATCCTTGAACAGTTACAAGCAGCCTTATCGATCGAGTCTGTTCATCACCTGACCGGTAATGGTCTTGGGGAAAAAATAGGTCGCTTTTCGAGGCATAATCTGGCCGGCTTCGGCAATATCGCGTACCTGCTGAATTTTTGTTGGATTAAGGATAAAGGCCATGTCATGTCTTCCGGCGGTGACGGCATCAATGGCCTTTTCAGCAATACTCGAGTAGGCGATCAGTTTCTCATTGTCGAGCCGGGCTCGATCAAAACCCAAAATCTCCATAAAAATGAGCCGCGTCAGCACCGTGACATCAATATTCCTGATGACCTCCGGCAATTCATCGCCAAAAATTTTCTCCATAGTACCCGGTTTAAGGGTCAACAGGTATAGTTCCGGACAATCTTTTATGGAAACTCCGACACAATTTTTCGAACTATTCGATTTAAGAATCGAAATAAATTGTGTCAGCTGCTCTTTGTGACCATCGTCTTTATAAGGAATTGTTGTAATGTCAAAATAATCCCTAGCCTTATGGATAAACGATGCCCGTGTTTCAGCAGGAACTTGATCGAGCATCCGGTGGGCGGGAAGAATAATAAGCCCTGGATCTGCCATGCTGCAAAGGTACATCATGACGTAATTGGCTGGATGACTGCCATTGAAATCAGGATTGCCGGTTGAAATCCAATTCCTGTAGTTCAGGGCAGTTTCGTAACGATGATGTCCGTCTGCGATAAAAATCACTTTGTCTTTAAGGACTTCGGAAACATGCCGATGTACGGAACTATCGGTGATTCGCCACAGCCGGTGTTTCTCTCCGATGGTATCGGTAAAAACATGATCCGGCGTTCTTTCAAGGGATATATCTTTTAATCGATCAAGAATGCTGTTTTCATCATCGGAATACAAAGAAAATATGGGGCTGAAATTCGCATGGCATGCTTTCATCAGCTCAAGTCTTTCCGATTTTATGTTGGAAAAGGTCTTTTCGTGGGGCAGAACAATCCCCTTTTCAAAGGGCTCAAGGCGGATCAGGGCGATCAAACCGTAGCGTGTCACCCATTTATTTTCAAAGAAAAATTCCACCGATGTCAGATAAAACGCCGGTTCTTTGTCCCTCTCGATGATATCTTCCGAAAGCCAATGGTTAAAGCAGTCTGCCGATCTTGTGTAGCGATTGTTTGTGGGGGTATCGGTTTCGAATGTTCTGCCCAGTGTCAGCCGGATGATGTTCTGGGGGTGATTTTCATGAAACGCATTCTGTTCCGCTTCTGAGATAACGTCATAGGGAGGGGCAACAACATCTGCCAAATTATTTATCTTATTGGTATTATATAGGATTCCCATGAAAGGGATGATCTCGGCCATGTTTAAAAATTCCTTATTTATAGGCAAGTTATGGGTAATATCTCTCAATGAAACGAACTGATACTATAAAGAAACATCTTGTTCAAGGGATAAAATGGACCGGTCGATAAAAAGGATCTCTTCAACTTTTTTACCACCGTATCTACCGTTGGACATCACACTGTATTTTTTATTTTTTACGATACCCCCCATTGAACCGGTTCCCAAAAAGCCTGTTGTTATTTCGTCCCATATAAAATAAGATCGTTGACAGGACATATCAAAAAAGTATATTGAACCAACCGGTATTTCAGCGGATGAGCGTGATGGAGAGGTGGCCGAGCGGCTGAAGGCCCCGCTCTCGAAAAGCGGTATCCTGCCAAAAGCGGGATCGTGGGTTCGAATCCCACCCTCTCCGCCATAAAATAGCATTAAAAAACTGATACTTGCCCCAATATTTTCGGAGAGATGTCCGAGCTGGCCGAAGGAGCACGACTGGAAATCGTGTGTGCTGTCAAAAGCGGCACCGAGGGTTCGAATCCCTCTCTCTCCGCCATTTAAATATCAGATTCAGCTTCGAGGTTCGCATCCTATACCTTTGAAAAATGATCGATTTTTTTCAAAACCCAGGAAGGTGAAACTGAGACCTTTGAAAAATGTTTATTTTTGTTCAAGTTCAAGGAAGGCGAAAATTTTAACCACAGGAATACATTGAGTATTTCGAGGATTATAATTTGAGACTGACGCAGAAATTGGGCAAAAAGGGGCGTTTTGCAAAGGTCTCAAACTCTAACCCGCCAAAGATCGGTGGCGGGTTAAAGTTTGAGCCGGCCCCGGGCATTGGGCAAAAGGAGATGTTTTTAAAAGGTTTCGCATCCAGGTTAGGAAAAATTCTTTATGTCCTATCTCGTACTTGCACGTAAATATCGCCCTCAAACCTTTGATGAGGTTGTCAAACAGGACCACATTACACGGACGTTGAAAAACGCTATTTCCGCCGGCCGTGTGGCCCATGCAATCCTGTTTTCAGGGCCGAGAGGGACCGGGAAAACAACCGTCGGCCGTATATTGGCCAAGGCCATGAATTGTAAAAACGGTCCTGTCCCCGTTCCATGTAACCGATGCAGTTCCTGCAAGGAGATCACCGCGGGGAATGCCGCAGATGTTTTTGAGATTGACGGCGCCTCAAACAACAGTGTTGATCAGATCAGAGAACTTCGTGGAAACGTCAAGTACATGCCGGCACACAGTCTTTATAAAATATATATTATCGATGAAGTTCACATGCTCAGCATCGCCGCCTTTAATGCGCTTTTAAAAACCCTGGAAGAACCGCCGTCCCATGTTATGTTTATTTTTGCCACTACGGAGCCTCGCAAGATTCCCATAACCATTCTTTCCAGATGCCAGCGGCATGATTTCAGGCGCATTGATGTTGAATCGATTTCCAAACATATGGAAAAAATTTGCAAGAAAGAAGGTGTCGAGATAGATCCCAAGAGCCTGGGATTAATTGCCCGGGAAGCAAAGGGAAGCATGAGAGACGGTCTGAGTCTTTTGGATCAGGTCATATCATGCACCCAAGGAACGATTTCACATGACCACGTCCTCGACATATTAGGGGTCGTTGACAGAGAAATCATCTTTAAAATTTCAGGCGCTGTTTTCCAGGGAGATATTGCGGAGATTCTAGACATTCTGGACACGGTTTACAGCGCGGGCCATGATATGAAAAAACTGTATGCAGACCTGATTGAACATTTCAGGAATCTGTTGATCGTTAAAATGGGGGAAAAAAACCGTAAACTGGTGGATATTCCGGCCCATGAAATAGACTTAATCCTGGATCAGGTCGAGAAGGTCCCCACAATTTTTTTAAACCAGATTTTTGATCTCCTGTTTAAAGAAGAGATTACCATCGAGCATTCATCGAATCCGAAGCTTGCCTTGGAAACGGTTTTTATTCGGATATTTCAGACAAAACCGGCGCTCCCCATCGATGTTCTTATTGCAAAGCTCGATAATCTTAGAAAGGATATGTATGAAACCGACACCGACGTCGTCGTCACTGAAAAAAGCTTTACACCCCGGGATGAGCGGAAAGATTCACCATCAACATTAAACAGGACAACAGGAACCGCTGAATCCCTTGATACCTTTGCTTCGGCACCGGAAACACCGGTCGATCAAGATGGGGATATTAAGGGCACATGGAAAAGATTTTTATCGATCATTTCAGAAGAACATCCGGCCCTCGCGGCCAACCTGAAGAACTCCATGATAAAAGAACTGGCCGACAATCGCATTGAAATCGAAGTCAACGGAAGCCATTTTAATATAAATATGATCCTGCGGAATAAGAACGAAGGGATTATCAAAAAAGTATGCGGCGATTTTTTCGGCAAAGAGATGGATGTCGTTATTGTACCCAAAAAAATACAAGACCCACAACATCAGAAAAAGAAAAGCCAGGCCGGCCGGTTGAAACAGGAGGCTTTAAGCCATCCGCTGGTTACCGATGCTTTAGAAATTTTCAACGGCAACGTTGTTGATGTTAAAATTTTATAGGAGGTATTTCAATGAAAGGCATGGGAAAGATGATGAAGCAAGCCCAGCAGCTTCAATCTAAAATGCTTAAATTACAAGAGGAATTGGCTGAAAAAACGGTTGAAACGACGTCTGGCGGCGGAATGGTAAAGGTTGTCGCCAACGGCAGACAACAAGTGGTATCCATTCAGATCGAAAAGGAAGTTGTTGATCCGGATGATTTGGAAATGCTTCAGGATTTGATACTGGCAGCAATAAATGACGCGTTAATAAAATCCCAGGAAATGGTCTCCGGAGAGATGAGCAAACTTACCGGAGGGATGAATATCCCGGGGTTGATGTAAATACTTCAGGTTCGAAAGTAATCGCTATGACTTATTATCCCGAATCTATTCGGAAATTGATAAAAAATCTCTCCAAGCTTCCGGGAATCGGAGAAAAAACTGCCGATCGACTTGCCATGCATATACTCCGGGCACCGCGAAGAGAGACGGATCATCTTGTCCACAGCATTATGGAAGTCAAAGAAAAAATAAGATTATGCGCCATGTGTTTTTCACTCAGTGACGCTGAATTTTGCAATATTTGCAGGGACAGGAATAGAAATTTCTCCATTTTATGTGTGGTGGAGCAGCCGGCCGATATGGTGGCCGTTGAAAGATCAGGGGCGTTTCCGGGACTGTACCACATCCTGGAAGGCGCGCTCTCTCCAATGGACGGGGTGGGACCGGACAACATCAGGATAAAAGAGCTTATCTCAAGAATCGCCCAAGGAAAGATCCAAGAGGTTGTTCTTGCCACCAGCACAAGTATCGAGGGAGAGTCCACCGCCGCTTATATTGCAGAACGTTTGGGGAGTTATCCGGTTAAAGTGACGCGAATTGCGTCCGGCGTCCCCATGGGCGGTGACCTGAAATATGTTGACCAAGTGACCTTAAAAACGGCCATGAAGGGCCGGCATCCCATATAACCATATGAATACCACGGAAATTTTCAAATGCAAACAATGCGGTGATTGCTGCAAAGGATTCGGGGGAACTTTTGTCACCGAAAAAGAGATTGAAAAGATTGCCGCCCGTGTCCATACCGACACCCAGACGTTTGTTGAGAAATACTGTCAGATTTCGGGGGGGAAGGCGCTTCTGGCCCAGGACAAAGATCAGTACTGCATATTCTGGGACGGACGATGCTCCATTCATCCGGTTAAACCTCGGATGTGTAAAAATTGGCCGTTTTTGAAAAGCGTCCTGGTTGACATAAATAACTGGCACATCATGGCTTCGCTATGTCCGGGCATTCGCACGGATGTGCCTGACAGCACCATCAAAGCGTGTGTCACCCAAGAACTTTCAAAAAACTCATGAGGACTTCCAGCGTTTTACATCCAAAAGTTTGTAAATATCATTCCCCTCCCTGTCAGAGAGAATCTTGCGGAGGATATTTTGTTCTTCGAGATCTTTCAGGCCTTCAAGCAACAACGCTTCGGCACCGTTCCACATGCTGGAAAGATTCTTCGTAGAGATTGCCGTGTCATTGTCCGAGAGGTTGCAACATATCAGATATACTGAAACCGTCTCCACAGAAAGGCCCATATCGAAAATTTTCTGGTTCATGGTCGGAAACTGATTTTGCGAATCCATATAAACGCCTCAATTTGGGTCATGGAGGTTAATGTAAATGAGTCAATATAATCGCATCGAATAAAAAATCAACAAAAAGGATGATATGATAGGAATATTCGATTCAGGAATCGGCGGCCTTACCGTTGTCAAATCTCTAATGGAGAAGCTCCCCGGTTATGACATGATCTATTTTGGGGATACCGCCCGTACGCCTTATGGAACCAAGAGTCCTGAAACCGTGGTCAGATACGCACTGGAAAATACCGACTTTCTTCTTAAACAAGGCGCAAAACTCATCGTAATGGCTTGCAATACCGCCTCGAGTGTGGCGGCCGGCCGTGTTGCTGAAGATTACGACATTCCGATATTTGAGGTCGTTACACCGGCAACGGAAAACGCGGTTAAAATTTCCAATAGACTGACCATCGGGGTTATCGGAACCCGCGCCACCGTCAAGAGCGGTATCTATGAGCATAAAATTATGGCGTTAAAGCCGGATGCAAAAGTCTATTCAGCGGCCTGCCCGTTGCTGGTTCCTTTGGTGGAAGAGGGGTGGATGAAGAAACCCGAAACAGGGATGATCATAAAAAAATATCTGCAGCCATTAAAAGTCCGGCAGATCGACACGCTGATTTTAGGATGCACCCATTATCCCCTTTTAAAAGACACCATCCAAAGAAAAATTGGAAAAAGGGTCCATATCATAGACTCTTCAATCGCCATTGCCGAAAACGTAAAATTCTTTTTGGATACCCATCCTGAAGTTGACAGTCAACTGAGCAAAAACAACGCGTTCAAACTCTTTGTATCCGATATCACCGAACAGTTTGAAAAGACAGCCCGGGCAACGCTAAAAAGAAATGTACACCTGGAGCATGTAGAGTTATAAATGAACGCCTCTGCCCTAAAGGCGGGTTTTTTCGGTTCGGATCGACTAAAATCTAAACCCTATGGTAAAATGAAATCTCCCGGCGCTTTCATTCTCTTCTCGATTCAGTTTGTGCCCGTAATACGCCCCCACAGGACCGATTTGTGTAATATAATGCAACCCAACCCCCACTGAAGAGCGAAACTCATCCGAACCCGCTTCGACAACAGCGTTTCTGACGCTGCCGATGTCGTAAAAAAAAGAAAACTCAAAATCAGATCCCAAGTCTATCCTCGCCTCAATATTACCCAAGACCGAAGTTAACCCGCCAACGCCCTTCCCGTCCGGGTCAAATCGAAGCAGGTTTTCGTCAAATCCCCGAACAGTGGATGTCCCCCCCAGGAAAAAAATCTGATCTTCGGGAATCGTGCTGGCATCCTCAAAGGGGGTAATATCCCCGACCCGTCCTCGCAAAGCAAATGTCAGATTTTCCATGGGTGTATAATATTTTCGGACCTCGAAACGATATCGAAAAAAATCGTCCAGAGAATTGTTGATCCCCTTTGAAACATCCAAAAGCAACGAAGAAAAAAGCCCCTTTCTGGGCCGTAGATACGAATCCATTGAATTATAGACCAAAGAGGGGCTTATGGTTAAAATTTCTCTGGGCTCATATTCGTCTTCTTCACCGAAAGGTATGGGTTCAGCGTCACGGGGGTACTGTTTCTTATAGGTATAAACAAAAGAAAGGTCGGCGTTAAATTTTTGAAAAAATTTGCGGTTGAATGACCATGAAACCCCCCGTTCTCGGGTGCCGAAAGCGGTGTTGAACTCTTCCCTGTTTTCACCAAACATGTTTATCGCCGACTTGATTCGGGTTCCCAGAAATCTGGGCTCAACCAAGCCCAAATCACCCCGGTAGCCTATCTGGCTGATTTCCGTACTGGCCCAAATCCCCTTGTTTAATCCAAAAAGGTTGTGATCACCGGCCAGGATGTTTCCATAAAATTTTCTTTCTGTATCGTACCCTACGCCGGATTGAACATAGTAAGGTTTTTTCTCTTCCAATTCTAAAAGTAGATTCACTCTGTCTTCTTTTTCCTTTAACCCGTAAGTGTTAAAACGCACCGAGTCGAAGGCGCCGATATCGCGAATATTGCTCTGGGATTTCAAAAATTTTTTCAGGGAAAACGACGCTCCCGGATCGAGTTCAAGTTCGTTGTCTATCACCCGTTTTTGGGTTAGAAAATTACCGGTACAAGCAACTTGGCCCATTCTGACAAGGGGTCCTTCATCCACATCATAGGTTACGGCAGCTTCGGTATTGTCCTCGCTGATGACGGCCTTCCCCTTTATCTTGACATGGGGGTACCCCTTCTCGGAAATCAGAGAAGACAGCGTGTTTTCATCACTGCGAATCATATAGTTTCGGAAAACAGATCCTTTTTTCAAAGTGATGGCCTCCAGGGCCTGAGATTCTGATAGCACGGTCAGCCCATGGATTGCCAAAGACCGGACGTGTGTCTGAATCCCCTCTTCGATCCCGATGGCAATGTCTAGATTCTGCTTTCTCTGTTTAATGTCTTTTTGGGATGTCACTTCATCTTTCACCGCCGTACCCATATATCCCTGTTTGAGATAAAGGGATGTAATGGCACGTTTATCCTCTTCCAGGGTTTCCTGGACAAACGCGCCGTTTGCGATAATTCCCGGGGTTCGGGTCAGCATCTGTTTTTGGATCTTTTTTGAATCAAACGCAGAATTTCCTTTAAAATTGAGGGAATTTACAACGTATTGTGGCCCCTCTTCAATCAATATGCGAACGGTACGCACCGGTGGACCGGCGTCTTGTTTTCTATCGGAGGCCATCTCTATCCGGCAGTCCCTATATCCTGCATCAAGGTAACGTTTCTTTATTTTACGAATACTTTTTCTCAGACCCAGATCCTCCTTATTTCCTTCTTTAAACAGGATCAGATCTTTTTTCAGCGTAAAATCCCAAAACGCTCTGTTGCCTTGAAATTGAATGTCATATCTGGGACCTTCATCGATACGTATCAAAAGCGCAACATTTTGAGTTTTGGCATCTTTCTTGACAACGGCGTCGACAACCACATCCGGATACCCTTTTTTCCGATAAAAACGGATGAGGTTTTGGATGTCTTTGTCAAATTCCTTTTCCTTAAAACGCCTCAAAAAATCCGGAATTATCCACGATTTAAAAGTTTTGATCCGCAATTGAAGACGCGTATTTGAAAAAGCCCGGTTCCCGTTGATTTCAAAACGCCGGATGTGAAAAAAATCACCTTTGTCGATATGGATGTAAACCACAAAATTTCCGTCAGCAGAATCTTCTGCCGCCTTTAAGTCGACAACCGGTGCAATGTAACCTCTTTTCTTGAAAAGCCGGACAATGCCGTCCGTTTTTTCGGAAAACCTTTCCGGATGATATATATCTCCCGGACGGAGCTGCAGGGCGTCGAGAATCTCTCGCTCCAACAGGGGGAAGCCACCGCTGACTTTAATATCTTTAACTCGGGGATAGGGGGTTACTTGGAAACGAAGGATCAGTCGTTCTTCTTTCTGCTCTGATTCAGAAACATGGATTGCTTTGAAGATATTCGACGATTTCAAAGCTTCAAGGGAATCTTCGAACCGTTTCGTCGAAAACAGCATCCCTTCCTCGATAAAAATCAGATTCTTCGCCAAATCAGCCCACGGCGTCACATCCCCTTTTATTCCCTGAACATCGACAACAATTTTTGAGACCATCGGCCCGGGTTCATCGGTACTCTCCTGCTGGAAAGATGCGGCGTTTCCGGCAAAGCACACTACCAGAATCCACATCCATGCAGTTATCTTTATCCGGTTCATCTGCGTTCGTTGGGTCATATGAATGGATCTTTTTTATCGAAATTCAAGTCTGAATTGAAGACCGCCGCCAAAATTCCCCTCGGTATCCTGGAAGGTGTTCATCAACAGTCTTTCGAGAAATTTATATTCGGTGATCACTTGCTGAATGATCTTCGCGTTTTTAGTCTGCATGCCGTATTTGACCGTTACTCTTCGGGAGAGCTCCTTGCCCACAGTTACTTTTACCCCAGCGGATGCATCGGCCGTTTCTGCTTCATGATATTCCAGCTCCACCACATCCAGACCAATGTTCTCCTTGATCTGTTTTTGAGCTGTTTCAGCAAGAATATCGCCGAGCATCTGTTTTGGAGACAAGGATGACCCGCCGTCCCCTGCAATCAGTTCCCGGGTTGTTTTTCCGGTTATCAACAAAGAAAGAATGTCCTCTTCGGTTTCCGACGGATCTGAAGAAAAATTAAGTTTAAGATTGTCCGGGGTTCCGGAGACATTCAAAAACACGGTCCATTCCCGGACCGTTACGTCACTTTTCACATCAATGGTGGGCTCAATTTTATACGGGTTTATAAAATCAAAGACGCCCCGTTTGACATTGAATTCTTTTTTCTGAAAATAGACAGTACCGGATTCTACTTCGGCTCTTCCGCTGATCAGGGGACGATTCACCGACCCGTAGATGCGGAGATCCGGCTTGACGGCCAATACGGCCATATTATTGTCCACCACAAACGGCTCCCTGTATCCGACTGTAATATCGAGGGCCATGTTTTTCAAAAAAGGCCATTGGATCTCCGATGCGGCCGGTGCTTGTTCCCGGGATGTTTTGCCGAGGCTTTCCATGAGATTCAGTTGTATATTTTTATAATACATCCCCTCAGCGAGCTCAACATTTCCCGAGACAAGGGATTTTTCAGGGGTGCCCGCTAAATCCAGTTCAGCATTCAGACGAATCTCAAGGGTTTCGGGAATCATGATCGGAAGATCATCGGCAATGAATTTAATGTCCATTTTTGATGGCTGATACCCTTTAAGGTCTAGGGTACCGGACAGTCCAAAACGCCCCTTGTCCAGCATTCCTTGGATATTGTCCAGAACGATGGATTTGGATGTTACGCGGACGGTGCCGTTCAGATCGTGGAGGTTCTGTAAAAGACCGGGAACCGTCATTCCGATATTTTTTAAGTCAAGATGACCCAAAATGTTTGTCTGTGACAGGTTCCCATTGATTTCAAGGGAAAGAAGCGCCACACCGGTGGCATTGGGCAGACTGTCTGTAAACAGCGTCAGTATTTCCAGGGGAATATTGCCATCGGCCTTTAAATCCAGGTCGCCATTGAGTTTGGCGCTGCCTTTAATTTCCACAAAGCCCTGTTCCATCAGGTTCAGGCGCAAAACCGGAATGGAAATTTCACCATTGTTTAAAAAAGCTTGGAAATCACGGGCGCTGAGCAATTTTGATTTTTCCCTGAAAAGCTCCAGCCGAGAAATATCTGCGGACCCTTTGATCTGATCCGGCACGGCTGTGCTCCCTCTGACCTCCATCTTTCCAGTGACAAAACCATCTAGGTTTTTCCCGCCGGCGACGCTTAAATATGGGGCCAAATTGGTGTTATCAAACCCGGCGGCGGCTGAAAAAGTTTGGGTCTTAAAATGATAATTTGCATTCAGCGAAAAACCCAGTCCCCCTGAAATATGTGCGGTCCCATCTTTAATTTGGACCTGAAACTGACCGTCTTCCAGATGTTGCTGGTTGAAGCGCAAATCATTTAGGTCCACTTTCCCCTGGAGTTGCGGATTTTCAAAATGGCCGTTTCCATGAAAATCAAAAGAAATTCTGCCGGTATCATTTTCTCCCAGCTCGAGCCGTGGGATGTTCTTTAGGGAAATACCTTTGGAGGCGAGTCGCAGGTCATAATTTTTGTCCAAAGAAATCCAGCCGTCGATCATGATTTTCTCACCCGGAGTCATCCCCAGCACAAAAGAATCGAAATTGACCCGATCACCGTCCAGGTTCGATGTCAGCTGGATGTTGTCGACGTTCTGTTTGTAGACGTTGATATTTTCCCCGTTAAGATTCAATCGACCCCGTGGATGTGCCATCTCCCCTTTAACATGGCCATCGAGAACGACTTTTCCCTTCATTCCCTGGAGAAAATCTTCGACAAACAGTGCATCTCCTTTGAATACAATGTCCAAAAAAGGTGATTTTAAAATATTACGGGTTATGGGATCATGTATCCGAGCGGTGCCGAACAGATCGAGTTTGGAATTGTGATTACGAATTTTTCCGTAATCCAAAGAAAGCA
>JAHECI010000361.1 GCA_024641825.1 Desulfobacterales bacterium
TCGCCGAGACCTCTATCTGACCGGCGTCGGTCTCTTGGACGATCACATTGCACGGCAGCATGGTTCCGATTCTGCGCTCTGCCTGAAGGGCTTTGTATGCAAACGGAGGATTGCACGCCCCTAAGATCCTGTATTTCCGGAAATCCACATCCAGTTTTTTCTTCAAGGTCGTTTGGACATCGATATCCGTAAGAACCCCAAAGCCCTCTTTCTTCAGTTCCTCGATAACCCTGTTCACCGCATCCTCAAAAGGCATATCCAATATTTTGTCGATGCTGTATTGCATAATTTTTCTCCCTTGTTGATATCCCGTCTACCGGTTAATCCACGGCCGTCTGCCACCCCCTGAATACCACTGAGCCGAGTAGATTTGAGTTGGCGCCGTGGCAGACGTTCCGCCAAACCCCGTGTCATGGATTTTTCAGGAATTCCATGGCTTCATTTTTTTCATCCATGGAAAAGCTTCTCATATCGATTTTTTTAAATATTTTTCCTTCAAGATCGATAAGTTTGTGCATCCACTGTTTGTGGGTTACCACTGCGACCCTGCGGATATTCGATATGCCGACATCGGAAAGGAACTTAAATTTCTCGACGATTGCCTCAAACTCAAAACCGCCAATACTTTCGATTTCTTGATATATGAAAACCTCTCCGTAAGTCTCGATTTTCTCTTTAAGGGCAGAAAGCGCCAGCGTCATCTCATCCTCTGTGATCTTTCCTCCCCAACGATAGGCAACGACCTTCTCAATTCCAATATCCATCATTTCCAGCATTGTATTTACCTCCGGGTGAATGATTTCAAATTAACCGCTATTCGTTTTGTCACTCCAGCCAGGCAAAAGCCTCTTCCAGGCTCCGAAAGATACCATATTCAGCAAGCACTTCTGAAATTTCGGCATAAGTCTGGGCTATCCGAGACAAGCCGAAACCCAGGTCCCGTGAAATAACGATGGCAATTTTTCTTTTCTCCGAAGCGACGGAAAACCCACTCACCATCAACTGAAGTCGATGGAAATCCCTGCTTGAAATTTCGGAGCCGTCTGCTTCAAGAAAGTTCCACAGTACTTTTCCGGTGGGTTTCTTTGGAAGTTACGCCCGAACAGCCCCAGCGATATCGTCTATTGAGATTTTCCCGGTTGCAGTATTTATGGTCAAATCTTTCGTTCGATCGATGATGGTTTTAATCTCTCCCAATTTTTCCCCTCATACCGGCCGGGGATGACCTCACAGGGTCCGGCACAGCAAAATCATGTAAAATCCATACGATTTTCCGTATCGATTCAAGGCGTTAATGGAAAATTATAGCAGCATCTTATTCAGGTTTCAAGGGCAACGGTCGTCCCTTCCGAGCTCCGTTTCAACTTGCCGCTTTTCTGCCCTTTGATCCTATTAAAGATCGTCAGTAAATATGCGGGCCCAGAGGGGTGAAGCCTACCGCACATGCCATCCGAAATGATGGAGTGCTGGAGTATTGGAATGTTGGGTATTAAAAGCGGAGGGTATTTTATTTTAATCACAGGTTTTAAAACCTAGAACCCGGATTCCGGAACTGTACACATCTTGTCGTTATGTATCTAAAAATAGATAGAATCCCATTAAACCCATTACTCCAAAACTCCATTATTCCAATATTCCAGCTTAACCGATTGAGATGGCATGGCCATTGTTTTTTTCTCTGGCCCAGAAGGTTTTTCGAGATTAAATAAAATATCTGCAAACCTGTTTATTTGCCCACGGGGTTGATCACCGGGTGGTGGCTTAGGGAAAACCCCTTTTTTTTTCGATCATAGATGAGACACGAATTTTTTTGCCAGTTGACGTTGTCTTCCCGGGGAAAATCTTTCCGATTAAAACTCCCCCGGCTTTCCGCTCTGGCAAGACTGGCCGTTAGTATGGCTTTGAGGATGAAAGAAGCGCTCTTCAAATCCTCTTTTAGTTTTCTTTCCGGAACAGTCTTCGGAACGGTTGAATCCAACTGCCGGTCCAAAAGCTCGACCGCTTCCATCCCCGTTTTTATCCTTTCTTCAGACCGGACCACCCCCGCATAGTTCCACGCCGTTTCTTTTAATCGGCGAGAAAGATCTCTCAGTTTTTTATCTGCCGGTGGCATATTCGGAACCGACGCCTCCGATTCTTTGGGTTTTAACGGCGCCGGATGTTGGAAACCTGAATGAACAGCGGCGTTTTTCCCGGCAATGGTGCCCAACACCAAACACTCGGTCAAGGCGTTCCCCCCCCTTCTGTTGGCACCGTGAAGCCCCCATACGACTTCTCCACAGGCGAAAAGACCCGGCAGCGAAGTTTGTCCGGATTCATCGGTGCGGATGCCGCCCATAAAAAAATGAGCCCCGGGTGAAATGGCCACGGGCTGGGTTCGAAAATCGTATTTTATCTTTGTTAAAAGGCTCAAGGGATATGTTTTCCACTCGGATGCGGGAACTTTCCGGTAATCCATGTAGATCGGACCTGCAGATCCTTCCTCAAAGAGAACGGCGGATAAGGCATCCCTTTTTTTCATGATCGCTTCATTCACGTCACCCATACCATGTTTTCTGGCGATGTCCTCCCCCGAGGCGTTGATTATCTTTGCTTCCTTGGGGTAAAATGGATAGAGCATCATCGAGGGCAACCGCGGATCGGCCATCACCAGGGGGTAAAACTGAACAAATTCCATGTCCCATAGTCCAAGCCCTGCTTTTGCCGCCAGGTAATATCCTTGCCCCATCATTCTCTTCTGATTGTCATTCCTGAGATAAATCGCGCCGCCCCCGCCGGTGGCCATGACCACCGATGGCGCGTGAATTGACAATTTTCTTCCGGATTTATCGAGGCCCCTCACACCGGATACTTGACCATCCTGTTTTAAGATTTCCGTTACATAGAAACTGTTCAAGATGTCAACCCGGTCTAAACCTTTTATCCTTTCTGCCAATTTTTTCATCAAGGTAACACCGGGGATGACATCGGACCGCGGGGGCCTCAAAAAATAATGCTCGGCGGATTCCATCAGGTTGAGTCCAAAAGAACGGAGAAAGTCAATGGCACCCGGAGCTTCTTGGGCGACGAGTTTCACACGGGGTTCATGGTTGATCATTTTCCCGACCTTCAGCGTATCTTTTATATACGCGTCAGGACCATAGGTAGACGTGGGGGCTGCAAAACCGCCTCCGGCCAAGATCGAATTGGTTCCGACGCCAATGGATCCCCGGTCAATCAATAATACTTCGGCGCCGTCTGCCTGGGCAGAAAATGCTGCCATGATCCCCGCAAGACCTCCGCCGACGATAATAACATCACTTTGCATATAGAGTCCTCTATTTAAAATCGCCGGATGCGGGCTATGGATTTATCGAAAAAAAGTTTCCGAGCCCGCGAAAATGGCTGGTTTATTTCGTTCCTTCACACTGAGGCAAGCCGCGATGCAAGATAACGGATATGCCGGTCGTCAGTTCCGCAACAGCCCCCCAGAATCTTCATGCCGAGTTCCCCGTGCAGGCCGGCCACGGATTGGCCGAAAGTTTCAGGTGC
>JAHECI010000060.1:0-1580 GCA_024641825.1 Desulfobacterales bacterium
GGTGTATACCCAACATCCTGGCGGCTTTGGCCTTGTTGTTGTTGCTTGCTTTCAGGGCATCGTGAATAGTTTCTTTTTCCGTTTTTGCCTGCAAATCTTTTAATGACGAGGGATTCTGTTCAGAGGATTCATTGCTGTTGCGATACAGATAAAAGGGGAGATCCTGGAGGCGGATGGTACTCCTCTCCAGAGCCGACAGGGTCCGTTCGAGCACATTGGACAATTCACGGACATTTCCCGGCCATTGGTGACGTTTCAAAGCATTTTGCGCCGCCGCATCCAGTTTTACTTCAGGGATATTCGCTTCCACGGCCATTTGTTTGAGCATCCATTGGGTGATATGAATAATATCTGTTTTTCGCTCCCGAAGGGGTGGGATATGCAAAGGGATTACGTTAAGGCGGTAGAAAAGATCTTTGCGAAAACGACCATCGATCAGCATTTGTTCGAGGTCCTGATTGGTTGCGGCGATAACCCGCAAATTCGTTCGAATGACCTTGGTGCCGCCCACCCGCTCAAACTCATAATCTTCGATGGCCCGCAGCAGTTTGGGCTGCATTTCAAGGGGCAGGTCCCCCACTTCATCCAAAAAAAGGGTGCCCTTGTGGGCCAGTTCGAACTTGCCGGGCTTGCCGCTGGACCCGGCCCCGGTAAATGCGCCCTTTTCATACCCGAAAAGTTCCGATTCCAAAAGATCTTTGGGAATGGCCGCACAGTTTATCCGCACAAACGGATACAGTTTGCGGGCGCTGGCATGATGGATGGCCTGGGCAAACAGTTCTTTTCCCGTACCGCTTTCACCGGAAATCAGCACCGGAAAATTATTGGATGCCGCTCGGTGCGCTTCTAATTTTAAAGACATGATAGCCTGGCTCTTTCCGATGATGCTGTCAAAGGTGTACCGGGTGGATCGAAGATTGATGAGTTCTTCCTCGTAGAGCTTGACTTTGGATTCCAAAAGGGTGAGCTCGGATGCGAGTCTTCCGACATCTTTCACATCTTTGAACATCACCTGCCCGAACACTGCGATGACCCGGCCGTCTTTCTTGATCGGTATCCGCTGGACCACCATGTTGTTCCCCATAATTCGATGGGACTGGTTTATTTCGGGAATACCTGTTTTGGCCACAATATGCATGCGGCTGTTTTCCACAGATTCGGTGCAGTGCCTTCCGATCTGATCTTCTGGATTTACCCTGAGAAACTCGCCGTAAGGCTTGTTAAAATGTGTAATATTACCGTCCGTGTCCGTGACAATGGCACCGTTATAGATGCTGTCAAATATGAGCTGATACATCTCCAAGCTCTTTTCCAGCGCTGCTTTTTCAATGGGGTTGTTTTTTTGCATCCTTGCCTCCAAAAAATGTATCAGAAATTCTACATGTAGATTATTTGCTACATTTTTTTCATACACCTTCCCTTAAAATATGTCGAGTAAAAAAACATCATGTTTTTATATGGACCACAAAATATGAATGGTATTCAGTGATTATCTAAAACCGCGATGCCCGTTTTAATTTAAATATTCTGTTATCAGGTCGTGGTCTGAAATTTGCAGTGTTTTCTAAAAGATAACCGCC
>JAHECI010000060.1:1680-13278 GCA_024641825.1 Desulfobacterales bacterium
TCGGTAAGAATTTTCAAGACATTCAGGAGGAAATCCATGGAAGGAACCAGCAAACCGTCAGATACAAAAGAGCCGGAAATTGCCAGAGAAGAGATTTTGGTTCTTGAAGATAAGAATTTCAATGGCAACAATGTCTGTGTTGTCACCGGTTCCGGCACCGGCATCGGAAGAGCCACGGCCATTGCTGCGGCTGTGAACAATTTGATGACCGTGGGCCTGGACATCAACGAGAAAGAAGGCCGGAAGACCCAAAAAATGGCCCGGGAAATGGGCGGACAGATGATCTTCATCAAATGCGATCTTACCCGGGATGAAGAGATTGAAACAGCCATATCCGAAGCCGCCAAAGTCGGCACCATCAAATACCTGGCCAATATCGCCGGCATACAGCACATCGATTCCGTGGACAATTTTCCCATGGAAAAATATGATCAGATGCAATCTCTGATGCTCAGAGCCCCTTTTTATCTTTCGAAATTGTCCATTCCCCATATGAAAAAAAGCAGCGATGGTTTGGGCGTCATCGGCAATATGGCCTCGGTTCATGCCCATATTTGCACAAAAAACAAGCCGGTATACAACATTACCAAGTTCGGTTTAAGGGCGTTGAGCCAATCTATTTCCGCGGAAGGAGAAGGCAGGGTTCGGTCTTTTACGTTAAGTACCGGTTTCGTCAAAACTCCCCTGGCGTTAAACCAGATCGACGCCCAGGCCAAACAGCGGGGTATAACCTCGGAAGAAGTTGTCAGGGACGTCATGATGGGTGCTTCCCGCATCAAGGAAATGATGTCGCCCATGGAGGTCGCCAACCTTTTTGTTTTCGGATTTTCAAAATTTGCAAAATATCTTGTTGGGGGTGACCTGCTCTTTGATGGCGGTATGGTGCTGACGTACTAGAAGCCATCTCAAAATAAAGATTTTGGTTCAAAATCAAGGCGGAGCCGAGTTTTAACCCGCAGGCATACTCTAGTATGTCGAGGACTTAAAACGAGGCTCCAACGTCGAGATTGGGCCAAAAGATTATTTTGAGATAGCTTCTAACCCAGGTTGGAGAATTATCCACTTTAAAATATGAGATCAGACGTAATTCGATGGAACAGAATATGATAAAGGGAGGTGATGAACAATTTTCCAGAGGGTAAACAAAATTGGATTTTATTAAACGTTTTTAACGCATCTATCGAAGAAATATGAAATTGGATTCAAATCGTTAGAAACAGACAAGAAAATAAACTCATATAAGATTTTTCAATTTTGTTTACAATTAATTCGGGTCATATTTTAACTCATTAAACATGAGAGGAGAAGAACGATGAAATTCAAGTTAATCGCAGTTGTGTGTGCCCTTGTCCTGGTGGGAGGAATTTTCCATGTAGACCGCACCCTGGCAGCAGAGCCCTATCATCTGGGGGTCAATCTGGCCATCACCGGCACCGGTGCCCTGTATTGCAAAGACGGCGTCGACGCCATCAAACTGGCGGTAGATGAGATTAATGGAACAGGAGGTTTTTTGGGCCAACATCCCATCAAACTCTTCATCCGTGACACCCACACCAAGCCGGACACTGCCGTGCGCGAGGCCAAGGATCTGATCCTGCGGGAAAAAGTTCGAACCATCCTGGGGACCTATTCCAGCGCCTGTGCCGCGGCCATCAAACCGGTGGCCCAAGAATACAAAGTTCTTCATATTCCGGCCATCAGCAACTCGGAAAATATCACCAAGGTCAATTTCAGCCCCTACACCTACCAGGTGGTTCCCAACAGTTATATGCAGGCCAAGGCCGTGGTTTTGGGCGTTGCGGAACTCGCCAAAAAGAAGGGGTGGAAGGAATATGTGACCATTGCCTCGGATTATGAATGGGGCCGATCCACCCAAAACAATACCGTCGAGCTTTTGAAACAACTCGCACCGGAATTAAAACTGAAAAAGGAATTCTGGCCGAGACTCGGTGAGACCCAGTTTACCTCTTATATTACGGCCATCATGGGGCAGAAACCGGACTTTGTCATCGGTTCCATCGCTTCCAAAGACAACGTTGCCTGGATAAAACAGGCAAAAGCGTACGGATTTTTCGACAAAATTCCCTACCCCGGATCCCTGATCAGTGTTTCGGAACTGATACTCCAGTCCAAAACCCTCACCCGAGGAATGGTCGGATTGTGCCGGGCCCCCTTCTTTGCCCATCTGGACGTACCCATGATGGCGGATTTTGTGAAGAACTTTAGGGCCAAGTACAACCGGTATCCCAGCGACTGGGCCGTGATGGAATATGATGCGGTCTATGTTTTAAAACAGGGTATCGAAAAGGCGGCCAGCATCGACTCTGAAAAGGTAAAGGACGCATTGAAAGGCGCCAGCGTCGATACGACTCGAGGCAAGCTTTTTTTCCGTGATATTGACAATCAGTTAAGCTGCTCCTCTTACATCGGCGTGGTGGCGGATGATCCGGCGTATCCTTTCCCCATCTATCATGATCTGGTTGAGGTCAAAGGCCCGGATTCATGGCGACCTGAAGCTGAAATTCTCGACGCCCGATCAAAAGAGAAATAACCGAGGAAAGCATATGGATGCTTCTTTGATTTTTGCGCAGTCTATGAGCGGACTTTCCCGGGGCATGATGTTGTTCCTCATCGCCTCGGGTTTGTCCCTTATTTTTGGTGTGATGAACATTCTTAATTTTGCCCATGCCACATTTTGGCTGATCGGGGCTTACTGTTGCTACACCTTTTGGTTCCTCATGCAGGATTACAACTTTGCCCTATGGATCAGTATCCCCCTGGCCGCATTGACCCTGGCCGTCATCGGCTGGGTGATCGAAGTCGTATTGATCCGCCGGGTTTACAACCGCGACCTGCCGGAACAACTTTTACTGACCTATGCCATGGTCCTGGTCTTGGGGGATTTGATCAAAATTGTCTGGGGGGTGGACGACAAACTGATCGAGCGGCCGCCGCTGGTGGCCGATCCTGTTTTTATTTTCGGCATGCCCTTTGATTCCTATTTCATTTTCGTCATTTCTGTCGGACTTGCCGTGGCCATCGGTTTGTGGTGGTTCTTGAAAAAGACCCGTTACGGTCATATCATCCGGGCCGCAGTGTTCAGCCGCGAGATGGTCAGCGCCCTGGGGATTCCGATTCCCAGGATCTATTCCGGTGTCTTCGCTCTGGGGATCTTCATTGCCGGCCTGGCCGGGGCGGTTCAGGCGCCGGTGGGATCCATTACACTGGGAATGGATATGGCGGTGGTCATCCAGGCGTTTTGTGTGGTGGTCATCGGAGGGTTTGGAAGTCTTCTGGGCACCTTTGTGGCAGCCATCATTGTGGGGGAAGTGTATGCCTTTTCAATCCTTTTCTGGCCCCAGGGCGCACTGGTTCTCATTTTTGTCGTCACGGCATTTATATTAATTATACGGCCCTGGGGGTTGTTTGGAGCACCGACACGGGCTTAACCGCCCTGAACGATTAAGATAGATTAACACAAACAAGGTAGGATTCTATGGTTAGATACGGGTGGCTCGGGCTGATCTTCATCGCAACGCTTGTTTTGCCCCTGATTATCGGGGAGTACTGGATTCACGTGGCGGTGGAAATATTGATTTTAGGGCTGTTTGCGGTGAGCTTTAATATGATTTTTGGTTACATGGGCCAGCTCAGCTTCGGGCATGCGGCATATTTCGGTGCCGGTGCGTATGCCACCGGGTTGCTCATGGTAAAGACCTCGGTCCCACTTCCGGTTTGTCTGGCGGTCTCCATGATTACAGCGGGGTTGTTGGCACTGGTCATCGGTTATTTCTGCGTTCGCCTGACCGGGATATACTTTGCCATTCTGACCATGGCATTCGGGCAGCTGTTATACTACATCATCTTTCAGTGGTACGGGTTTACCGGGGGTGACGACGGCCTCCAGGGCATCGTCCCCCCGGACTGGATTATCGGGGTCACCGCCTATTATTACTTCACCCTGCTTATCGTTACAGGGGCACTGATCGTCATGTGGTTTATCAGTGAATCCCCTTTTGGGTATACCATGCGGGCGATTCGTGACAATGCCGACCGGACCCGGTTTATCGGTATCAATGTCCGGAAATATATGCTCATCAACTTTGTTGTCGCGGGCATGTTCGCGGGTTTGGCCGGCGGCCTGCTGGGACCGTTCACCCGGAGCATTGCTCCGGACCTGTGCAACTGGCATCAATCCGGCGTGCCGGTATTTATGACCGTCATCGGCGGTCCCTTGGGCTTTTTAGGGCCCATGATCGGCTCGGTCATTTACACCTTTTTGTTTGCATTTGTCACGGGTTTTACCGAATACTGGCCGTTGACCATCGGCCTGGTCATTATCTTCGTTGTTTTGTTCATGCCGGGGGGGGTCCTTGGGTTGGCCAAAACAAAGTTCAAGGCCATCGGCGCCAAGGAATCCATGGACGCGGAGGCATAATCCTATGACAATTCTAAAAGTTGAAAATCTCAACAAAGCCTTCGGAGGGCTTCAGGCGACCAACGATGTGAATTTTGAGATGCTGACCGGGGAGCTTTCCGGCATCATCGGACCCAACGGGGCCGGGAAAAGTACATTTTTTAACCTTCTGACCGGCTACTATAAAGTCGATTCGGGCAGGATATCCTTTCAGGGGAAAGATATCACCAACTGGTCCCCACACAGGATTTCCCGTCTGGGTATCGCACGGGCCTTTCAAGTCAGCAATATCTACCCTGCCCTGACCACCTATGAAAATGTTCGTCAGGCAATTCTGGCACAGCAGAAACGGACCCTCAACCTTTTTACGCCGGCCCGGCGTCTGGCAAAAAAAGAAACCCAAGAGCTTCTCGAGGTAACGGGACTTTCCCGGCACACAGACATGATCTCCGGCACCCTTTCACAGGGGGATAAAAAACGCCTGGAGCTGGCCATCGCCCTGGGAAGCAAGCCTGAACTGCTCTTTCTGGATGAGCCCACGGCCGGAATGTCCGGAGAAGAAACCCATGAGACCATGGATCTGGTTAAACAATTAAACCAGGAGATGGATTTGACCATTCTTTTTACCGAGCACGACATGTCTGTTGTCTTCGGATATGCCAAGCGCCTCACGGTGTTACATCAGGGGTCCATTATCGCGGAAGGAAGCCCGGAAGAAGTCAGAAAGAATGAAACCGCCCAAAAGGTCTATCTCGGGGAGGACTTATGATACTGGAGGTTCAAGCAATCAACACCTATTACGAAACCAGTCATATTCTTTTTGATGTGTCCCTTTCAGTGGATCGTGGTGAAATTGTCTGTCTTCTGGGTCGAAACGGAGCGGGCAAGACCACAACCATGAGAAGTATTATGGGCTTGACCCCGCCGAAAAAGGGAAGTGTTCGATTCAATGGAGAAGAATTGCGGGGCCGGCCGACCCATTACATTGCACAAAAAGGAATGGGGTATGTGCCGGATAATCGATTGATTTTTCCGGATCTCACGGTGCTTGAAAATCTAGAGATTGGCGTTAAGGTCCCCAAAAATTTCCAAGGCGAACCCTGGACGCTCCAGCGAATATATGAGCTTTTTCCGATTCTCGCCGAGAGGAAACATCAGCCCGGCGGGACATTGAGCGGCGGCGAACAGCAGATGCTCACCGTGGGAAGAACCCTCATGGGAAATCCGGAGCTTCTTCTTTTGGACGAACCCGTGGAAGGACTGGCCCCCTTGGTGGTTAAAGATCTGGGCAGACAGATCTTAAAGATAAAGGCGGCGGGGCAAACCATCCTTTTTTCCGAGCAAAACGTCAATTTCGCCACCCTGACCTCGGACCGGGCCTATGTGATCGATAGAGGACGGATTCGATATCACGGGAGCATCGAAGAGCTCAGCACCAACGAAGAAATAAAGAAAAAGTATCTGATGATTTAGACCTGCGGGAAGGCCCTCTTTCGGCCATTGCAGCGTCGGGGCCGGATATCGCCGCTTTTCCATCCACCGGGCGATGGGCGAAAAGGGAAACACTATGTTACGACCGGGTAAGACGTATCAGGAAGTTTACCAAGCCTTTCAATGGGAAATTCCCGAATTCTATAATATCGGCGTGGATATCTGTGATAAATGGGCGACACAACCCAACCGCCTGGCGTTGATATATGAGACTGAAGATGGACGGGTCGAAAAATATACCTTCCGGGATCTAAAACGCCGGTCCAATCAATTGGCCAACGGCTTGAAGGCCAACGGCATCCTCCGGGGCGACCGGTTGGGGATTTTGCTGCCCCAATGCCCTGAAACCGCACTCTGCCACATTTCCGCTTACAAGATCGGAGCCATCGCCATCCCCCTTTTTACCCTTTTTGGAACCGACGCCCTGGCATATCGATTATCCAACAGCCGGGCCAAAGGTATTGTCACCGATGGGGCAAACTTGCCGAAGATTTTGGAAATATGGGACAACCTTCCCCATCTGAAAACCGTCCTGGTGACCGGTGGACCCACACCTGAAAACGTACTCGATTTTTGGGAAACCGTCGAAAAAGGATCCCTTCATTTTCAAGCCATGAACACCCGGGCGGATGATCCGGCACTCATCATTTACACCTCCGGCACCACCGGTCCCCCCAAAGGCGCCTTGCATGCCCATCGTACCCTGCTGGGCCACTTGCCCGGGGTCGAGTTTCCCCACAATTTCTTTCCGAAAAAAGATGATTTTTTCTGGACCCCCGCAGACTGGGCATGGATCGGCGGGCTCATCGATGTTTTGTTTCCCAGCTGGCATCACGGCATACCGGTTCTGGCTTGTCGGGCCAAAAAATTTGACCCCGAAGCCGCCTTTCATCTCATGGCCAAATACCGGATCCGCAATGCCTTTATGCCCCCCACTGCACTCAAACTCATGCGCCAGGTGAAAGATCCAAGGCGTCGCCACAGGTATCGCATGCGCAGCATCGGAAGCGGCGGCGAAACCTTGGGCCAAGAGTTGCTCGACTGGGGTAGAGACGTTATGGGATTGACCATCAACGAGTTTTACGGTCAAACCGAGTGCAATCTCATTGTGGGCTGTTGTGCCGAGATCATGGAAATCCGCCCCGGATCCATGGGAAAAGCCATACCCGGCCACAGGGTTGACGTTGTCGATGGACAGGGCACACCGGTTCAAAGGGGAACGGTTGGGGAGATCGCCGTTCAACGACCCGATCCGGTGATGTTTTTGGAGTACTGGCGAAATCCTGAGGCCACACGCAAAAAATTTATCGGGGATTGGCTGTTAACCGGAGATCTGGCCCAAAAAGACGAAGACGGATATTTTTGGTTCAAGGGCCGAAAGGACGACGTGATTACCAGTGCCGGTTACCGGATCGGGCCGGCAGAAATCGAAGATTGTCTGATGAAACACCCGTCCGTGGCCATGGCGGCTGTGGTGGGAAGCCCGGATAAAATACGAACCGAAATTGTGAAGGCCTTTATCGTGCTGAAACCCGATGTATCGCCCCAACCGGAGATCGGCGCAGAAATCAAAAATTTTGTCAAAGTTCGCCTGGCTGCCCACGAGTATCCCCGGGAAATCGAATTTGTCCATGAACTTCCCATGACCGCCACCGGGAAAATTATGCGAAAGGAACTGAAAAAACTGGAGATGGAAAGAAAATCAAAATCGTAACGGATCCATGTGTGAAGCGCCGGGGAGCCGGCCAACCTTTTTTTTATGTAGACGCCCCTTTGAAAAAAATGTAGATTGACTGGATAATATTTTAACTTTAAGCGGTTTAAAGGAAATACGTTATGCCCAAGCGATTATGGACACCTTCGGAAGAAAGAATCCAAAACACCAACCTGTATCGATTTATGAATATCATCAATGAAACCTACAACCAAAATTTCAGCGAATATGAACCCTTTTATCAATGGTCCATTGAAAACATTCCTGATTTCTGGGCGCGTTTGTGGGAATTCGCAAAAATAAAATCGTCAACGCCCTATGATCAGGTGGTTGACGATGTCGGCAAAATGCCGGGCGCCAAGTGGTTTTCAGGTGCCAGACTCAATTTTGCCGAAAATCTTCTGCGATACAAGGACGATCACACAGCCCTGATCTTCAAGGGAGAAGATCGGGTTGACAAGCGGATGACCTATGCCGAGCTTTACGACGAAGTGGCCTCCGTTGCACGGTCTTTAAAGCAAGCAGGGGTTCGGACCGGTGATCGGGTGGTGGGCTTTATGCCGAATATGCCTGAAACCGTAATTGCCATGCTGGCGGCCACCAGCATGGGTGCCACATGGTCTTCCTGCTCCCCTGATTTCGGTATAAAAGGGGTTCTGGATCGATTCGGACAGATCAAACCTAAGGTGCTCTTCACCGCAAACGGTTATTTTTTCAAAGGAAAACAGCTGGACAGCCTTGAACGTATTTCAAGTATCCTGAAAGAACTTCCTTCCATTGAAACGGTGGTGGTCGTGCCTTTCACCGTGAAGGATCCGGATATCCGCAGTATATCGAACGCCGTCCTTTATGATGATTTCAAATCACCGGCCCCGCCGCTGGCCATTGAATTTGAGCAACTGCCCTTTGACCATCCCCTCTACATCATGTACTCCTCGGGAACCACCGGCCTTCCAAAATGTATGGTTCAGAGCGCCGGAGGGATCCTTGTCCACCATCTCAAGGAACTTATGCTTCATACGGATCTAAAAAGAGAGGATACCATATTTTACTTTACCACCTGCGGCTGGATGATGTGGAACTGGCTGGTCAGTTCCCTGGCTGTCGGGGCAACGATCGTTCTGTATGACGGGAACCCCTTTCATCCGGACCCCGGCGCCCTGTGGAAAATGGCCCAGGATGAAAAAATTACCATCTTCGGAACCAGTGCCGGATACATTGCCGCCCTCCAAAACGCCGGTGCCAAGCCCGGAAAGACCTTCGACCTCTCTCCCCTCAAGGCCGTGCTTTCAACCGGATCCCCCCTGTCCATAGAAGGTTTCGAGTATATTTACAGGGAAGTTAAGACGGATCTGCAGCTGGCATCCATTGCCGGGGGTACGGATCTCAATGGCTGCTTTGCCCTTGGGAACCCAATGGGGCCGGTCTGGGCCGGTGAACTCCAGTGTCGGGGACTGGCCATGAAAGTTTTGGCTTTTGACGAAAACGGAAAATCGGTAATTAACCAGCAGGGTGAACTGGTCTGTGCCGCTCCTTTTCCGTCCATGCCCATCTATTTCTGGAATGATCCGGACACCCAAAAATACCGTGATGCCTATTTTAATGTGTATCCCAATATCTGGCGGCATGGAGACTATATCGTCATCACCGAAAGGGGCGGCGTCATCATGTACGGCCGTTCGGACGCCACCTTGAACCCCGGCGGAGTTCGCATCGGAACCGCTGAGATCTATCGCCAGGTGGATCTTTTAGAGGAGATCGAAGACTGCGTTGTTGTGGGGCAGAATTGGAAAAACGATGTCCGTGTTATCCTGTTTGTCAAAATGACCCAAGGGGTTGAACTGACCGACGAGATTGTCGCTAAAATAAAAAATACCATTCGCACCAATGCGTCCCCAAGGCATGTTCCGGCATTAATTTTGCCGGTTCCGGATATTCCATACACCCACAATATGAAAAAGGTCGAACTGGCCGTTAAAAAGATCATTCACAACCAGCCGGTGCTCAACAAAGACGCGCTGAGCAATCCGAAAGCCCTCGATTTCTATGCTGATTTAAAGGAGCTGCAAGAAGATTAACTTGATTCTGTCCCCGGGCCGGACTCGGTCAAAAGAGAAAAAAAATGACCCAAGCAAGTTCCAAGATGATTGTCGTGCCCATTGACGGCTCTGAGAATGCCTTAAGGGCTTTGAATTATTTAAACCTTGTTTTTGGGCCGAAATATTGTTTAAAAATCGCCCTGTTCTACCTGTTGCCCAGCTTGCCACAGATATTGATCGAGGGAAGCACGACCAGCGACGAGATGGCCGGCAAGCTCACCGAGCTTGATAAAAAGAACATTGCCATGGCGCAACAAATTCTATCCGAGGGGAAAAAAAGGCTGCTGGACAAAGGGTTTAAGAAACAGGCTGTTGAAACGGTTTTTCAAAAGAGAGAGATCGGAGTTGCCAGGGATATTTGCAACTGGTCGGAAAAGATGCAAGCAGATGCCATTGTTATTTCCACACGGGGGCTCAGCCGACTGAAGGCCTTTTTTATGGGAGAAACCGCGAACAAAGTACTCGAATTCAACCGGTTTTGTCCGGTGTGGATGGTTAAAGGAACTGTCAGAAAAAAGAATGTACTCTTGGCCATTGACAACTCCCCAAATGCCATGCGCGCGGCGGATTATGCCGGGTTCATACTTCCCGGCACCGAGGCACATGTAACGATTTTTCATTCAAAACGGGATTTAAAAAGATTCATGCCCAATGGGCTGATAGAAGAATTCCCTGAATTCCAGAAACTCTGGAAACATACGGCCGGAGAAGCGGTGGCGCCTTACTTGAAGAAAGCAAAAGAAACACTTCTCAGATCAGGTTTAAAAGAAAACCAGATATCTATTAAATTGGACGCTGGGAGCGAAAGTGCTGCTGCAGACATTCACACAGAAGTTGAAAATAGTGATGCGGGAACAATTATTCTGGGCAAGCGAGGATGTTCCGATGAAAAAAATTTTTCCATGGGAACTGTGGCTAAAAAAGTGCTATATCAAGCTTCGGATTTGACAGTTTGTATCGTTCCTTAAAAACTCAAAGCGGCCAAGAAGCTGTTTCAACGGAGCTTCACCTTCGGCGCCTTTTCGTAGTGAAACGCAGATCCCCCTTGTGAGAGAGCTGCGACATCTTCGACTTTTGCAACATTCGGAGTTACACTCAACGCAACGGAAATGTCCTAAAAACATTCTTTACGCCATAGCGAGCCAATTCGTTAACAGACACCCAACGGAGCCCTATTTTACCCTGTTTTAACCCGCCCAATACATCTTCCGACAAGATTTTTTGAGTGCCGTCAAAGGCATTGCGCCACAGCCTTTGACCGCTGGCGACCTCCATCAGATAGACGGCAAAAGCAACAGATGCAGGGCTATCAGATATTTCTTTGGCGGGCCCCTTTTCCCGAAAACGCCAAATCGAACCCACCACCACAAGATCCGATTGCAAGTTCTCACCAAATTTTTTTGCCAATTTCCGTGGCGTGTCCAAGGTTGGGTCTCGGATGATATCCGCGAAAACGGCAGCGGCGTCTTCCATGGAGACCATTTGATCCGGATATCGATTCTTCAGCATATCATTGACCAGCCGGGTCATGATCCGATCCGCCCCATCCGCCAAATTGTCGGCATCAACATAAAGTTGTGCCAACGGCTGGCTCAGGGGCTTTTCAATCGATTTTTCCTGTGATTCAAACCTGCCGACGAGAAAGGGCATGACGGCCATGCGCTTAAATTCCAGTGTGGATAGATCGGCATTTTCAACCGACGTACGATCGGTATTGGCACTGCCATTGATAGGGGTTCCCGGGAGTAGAATCAATACCGTCCACAGCAATAATAGTATTTTTTTTGACATGGATGTTGTCCTCGATGGGTGAAGTTTGCGAAATTAAATCTTTTTAGCGTAACGTTAATAGGTGTTGTGCGCAAATATTTATACCA
>JAHECI010000362.1 GCA_024641825.1 Desulfobacterales bacterium
AAAACAGATACGATTTTATTGGATCATGGCAGCGGGGGAAAACTGTCCCACCGCCTGATTACGGATCTTGTGCTTCCCCTGTTCGACAACCCTATTCTCTCCCCGCTTCATGACGGCGCTGTCTTGGATATGGACGGTCAGCGACTGGCTTTTTCCACCGACACCTTTGTGGTGGACCCTATTTTTTTCCCCGGCGGAAGTATCGGGGATCTGGCCGTCAACGGAACCGTCAACGATCTGGCCATGTGCGGTGCAATCCCCCAATACCTCAGTGCGGGGTTGATACTCGAAGAAGGTTTTTCCATGGTTGACCTGAAAAGAATATTGGACGATATCCGTGTTGCCGCTGAAAAGGCCGGGGTGATCATTGTCACCGGAGACACCAAGGTGGTCCCCAAAGGTGCGGTGGACAAAATTTTTGTAAACACGTCAGGTATTGGAAAGATACCCCAGGGTGTGGATATTTCCAGCCGTAACGCCCGGCCCGGAGATAAAATTATCCTCAGCGGCACCATCGCCGATCACGGCATGGCGGTGTTGACCCAGCGGGAAGGGATGACATTTGAGTCGCCGGTAAAAAGCGATACGGCACCATTAAACCATATGGTGTCACGAATGCTTTCAGTATCCAAGGACATCCATGTGCTGCGGGACCCCACCCGGGGCGGCGTCGGCACCGCGCTCAACGAAATCGCCGGAAAATCGAATGTCGGGATCAAGATCTACGAAGAAGAGATTCCCCTGAAAGATGCGGTTGCGGGCATCTGTGAACTTTTGGGATTCGATCCCGTGTACGTTGCCAACGAGGGCAAGCTGTTGGCCTTTGTCGATCCCCGGCATGCCGAAAAAGTCCTGGCAGCGATTAAAGAAGATGAATTGGGCAAAGATGCCCGGATCATCGGAGAAGTGATGTCCGATCATCCCGGCCGAGTGATCATGAAAACCCGAATCGGAGGAACCCGAATCGTCGATATGCTGACGGGAGATCAGCTGCCGAGAATCTGCTAGTTTCCGATTCGGAAATGGCCCTTTTCCGCAATTTCTGTGCCTGCCCTGTGAAATGCAGAGCCTATTTCTCTGGGGTCAATCTGCAGAATTACTTGTGCGACGTACTCCTCGTACGTCTCCGCGGAATTCCTTGATTTTCTTGAACTTGCGAAAAACTGCTCATTTCTGAATCGGAAACCCCATTATGTTTATTTTAAATTCATGGATGGACACTTTTTAGGAAAAATGTTACTTGCCTGATTTAAAAATTAAGAAAAAAATTGTTGGTGATCCCGAAAGCACGAAATAATATTATGGAAAATAATCTATCTATTTTTGATTCAACGTCAAAATACCTTCGAGCACCCCTTTTGATCTTTTTTCTATTACTGGCGGGGTGCAGTTTTCAAAAAGAAGTTTCCTTCTCCGGAAAGACCATGGGCACCACCTACCACATCACCGTGGTGACCGGAACCTTTTCCAGCACCAAAGACCTGAAAGGCTCGATCGACCAACGCCTTGAAGCCATCAACGAAAGCATGTCGACTTTTAGAAAAGACAGTGAGATCAGCCGGTTCAACGCAGATCAAAACACCGGCGAAAAATTTAAGATCTCGGATGATTTTTTCAATGTCATGACTGTTGCCAAAACCGTATATGAACTCACCGGCGGCGCCTGGGACGGCACGGTCAAACCCCTGGAAAACCTTTGGGGATTCGGAAATTCTGAAAATAAAAAGAAAATTCCCGAGCCATCGGAAATAACATCGCTGTTACCGGAAATCGGCTTCAACCATATCGAGATTTTATCCGATCACTGTCTAATCAAAAAAAAGGACTCCCTATCCCTGGACCTTGCGTCCATTGCAAAGGGCTACGGCGTCGATCAGGTGGCGGCAGTGATCAGATCCCATGGCATAAAGAATTTTCTGGTGGAGATCGGCGGCGAAGTGTTTGCTGCAGGATTTCGAAAAGACGGCAAACAGTGGAGAATCGGCATCAACACGCCCCAGACCGGTTCGCCGTTGGATCAGGTCTATAAAGTTGTGAACCTCCATGACAAAGGCTTTGCAACCAGCGGTGATTACCGAAATTATTTCGAAGCGGGCGGGCAACGCTTTTCCCATATACTCGACCCGAGAAACGGATATCCGGTCCGAAACGGCGTTGTCAGTGTTTCCATTGTGGCGGATACCTGTACATTTGCCGACGGACTTGCAACTGCGGTCATGGTGTTGGGTCCTAAAAAAGGCCTTGAACGGGTCAACAGTCTGGATCACACCGAATGCCTGATCGTTGTCCGGACCCATGACGGGAAACTTATCGACCATTACTCCAAAGGCTTCAAATCCTATATGACGGCCTCAAACTGAACTATTTTTTGGCCAGGTATTCAGCGATTTTTTCAGCCTCTTTGACCGTGATGCCGCCGTCGGAGTACCCCGACATCCGCTGGGTTATCTTTGTCCATTCCTCCAGATTCCGGGTTTCTTTTAAAGACACTTCGAGTTTATGGCACTGGGCACACTTGGACTCAAAGAGGGTTTTGCCTTCCTGAATGCCGGAACAGGCATATAGTGCCGCAATAAAAATCGTTAAAACGGTCAATATGGCATTTTTCATTGAAGACTCCCTCCCTAAATGAGCGTAAACAAAACTGGAAGAATGTTTTTGATCTGTTTAATTTGTAAGCAGTTTTGAAAGTATAGATGCGTATTTATAGCGCTTCTATAAATGAGATATACATTTATTTAAAAATCCCATTTTGTTTACCCGTTGGGAAAGTCGATGACTCCCCACCTTCTTCGTTATCAAGGGCTCGCAGTAGACGACTACGGCTTCACCCTTGATGTCTCGAATCTGGGACATCCTCGACTTTCGCTCAATTAGGGCCCTAATTTTTTAGGCGAAAATAGACTTGGACGGTTCCCGTTGAAACTCAAAGCTCATCCTACCCAAAAAAGCCAAATATAAACGGCCGCCAGGGT
The DNA here is from genome assembly GCA_024641825.1 of Desulfobacterales bacterium. Taxonomy (GTDB): domain Bacteria; phylum Desulfobacterota; class Desulfobacteria; order Desulfobacterales; family UBA11574; genus JAAXQD01. The sequence continues at coordinate 2,976 of JAHECI010000362.1, forward strand.
GAGAATGGGCCAGTTTTCTTTTAAAGAAAGTCGCTTTAGGGAAACATCTTGAAAGGCACGCAGCAGCCTCAGCAGAACCGCTTGGGCAAAGATGACCCCAAGTATAACAAAAAATATCTGATATGCCGTCACCATCCCCGGACGCATGCTCAGTCCGAGAAAATCCCAGGAAAAACCCAGCTGTCGGCCCAGCACCGGAAGCAGCTGCCCGCCCCAGGTCACCAATCGTTCAAAATGAAAACTCACTTCAAACGCAACCGCCAGGGGGACCAGGGCATACGCCATCAGACTCGATCTTTCTCGTGAATCAGACCCCATTGATCTAAAAACAACCCTGCCCCCATTTTGAACGAACAGAAAGGCAAAGAAAGTCGTTACGACCATCAATCCCAAAGAAAAAATCCACCAGTGATGGAATGAAGCGGCAGATGGTTGGAAGTAACCGGTTTTTTCAAGACCTCGAAAGAGTTGGGATCCGATGACAAGGGGCCCGAACAGCGCGACAGCCCGATCCGGCTTTCGAAAAGACCAAAGCTCATGACCGGGGGCC
>JAHECI010000363.1 GCA_024641825.1 Desulfobacterales bacterium
GAGGTGGAAAGGGTCGTTCAAATTCCTTTACGGAATCTTTTAGACCCGTCCCATTATGCACGGTATCGATTACATATGGGCAGGCTGAATAAAAACGGCAGCCATCCGGATATGAAGGACTATCCCTGTTTTGTCCATAAATATCCACATGGCCATGAAGTGCTTTGGGGCGCAACCTTTCGCATCACAATGGTTTTTCTCGAAATCGTCTTTGGATTCAACCCACCGGTCATCGAATCGCTGCCGATGGTCTACGGTTCTCTGGATGAAAATTATCTTACCGGAAACGGATAAGACCGGATTGATTTGAAGATAAGGAAGAATCCGTAGGAGTTCAGGGGGAGCGCTTCCCCGTGTAACGACACCTGCACGCTCGAGCCTCGAATGGCCGTCGGGTTGGCGGAGTGGTTTCGTTATTTCAATGACTTAGCGATGGGTAAGACCGCGGCAACCGCATGCTTTTTGCGGGAGAACGGAGAGGGGTCAGGAATTCCCCCGCTGCGAAGTCATTGAAATGACTATACACATAGACACCGGAGTGAAGCGGGGGAGCACATCCCTTGAACCCCTACAAAAATCCTTCAATTTAGGGGGTCATCACTGCCCGGCCACATCGTGTCCGCAATGTTTGCAGATTTTTGCCCGTTTCTTTATGATCTCCGCACAAAAAGGACATTCCCGGGTAAAATATCGTTCATGAATCTTCTGAACCGATTCATCGACTTTTTTCTGGATGATTTCATTACCGAACCTTACATTCTTGATGGGTTCTATGGCTTCCAGTTCCCCGATGTCTCCCACCATTTCCGCCGCTTTTAAACGGACGCGCTGGGGCTCGGTCCCATCCAGAAGCATCCTGACCACCGTGACGGCGTCTTTGGACATATAGGCATCCGTAAGAATAGAAAATCCTCGTTTGATTTTTTCTTTCAAAATTTCTTGCTCGACCAGAACCTGATCGTCGATGATCTGCCCCGTGCCCCCTATGGGGCTGAACACAGGGATGCATTCAAACTGCTGTGTGCCGGGGTAGTTCATGCACCGGTAGGACGCATGATGCGCATAATTTTCTTCCATGTTTTCCCATCCGCTGACAAACAGCGAACACTCATCATTAAAACATACAAATAGATAAGGGGTTCCCCATCCGAGACCGTCGCTGAAGCTAAACGGCGGGACTTCCCATAAATTCATTTCTACCCCGCAGTGGGGGCACAGGGTTTTTTCCTGGGAAAGGATCTTTTCTAATACTTGTTCTTTGGTTTCAAAAGCCATGGATTGTCCTCCAAAATTTTATAAACAATCGCCAAAATGCGTTGTTATTCTTATGAATTCATCAATATTACTTTCAAAAAATTGCGCTAAACTTAAAAATAAGCACTGGAGATGCTTTTGCAACATATAAAAAAATCCATCACAGGGGATTTTGCCATATCGCTTCAAAATCAGGGATGTCCGGTCCCTTTTCAGGACGACCCCTTTCATCCCAATCTCTATGATGATAGTATTCCTTCAGCATCACTTCGAGCTCCGTTTTGGTAATGACGTGCCCGGTTTTGAGGATATCTTCGTGAAACCGTTTGGGAAGCGAATCATCTTCGGGTTTAAGCCCTTCCCGTATGTTAAAGCAGCGAATCAGCGTAGATATCTCAGAAGCTTTTTTCTGTAATTGGACGTTATTCTGCTCCAAGCCGGTGGTCATTTGGATGATCTGTCCCAACCGTTCCCAGGGGTAGATATCTCTGTAAAATCGGCATAGAATAAAGGTGTCCATCAGCGTCAGGCGATCTTCGAAATCCACCAGAAGCTCGGCTTTTCCCTGGATGATTTCAGGATCGATCATCCCTTTCAATTCAGGATTATGAAACGTCGCCCTTAAATGACATGCGCCGCGGTCTGCAACGGCAAACGCGAGTCCGCTCCCTTTGAGTACTCTGGGATCATACCCCGGCGGCTCGAGGCCTTTAACGTGCACCGCCATGTCTTCAAGATTCCAGGCGCTTGATGCATATCCAATCCCTCGGGCCAGGATGTCTCCGATGCCCTGCCTTGCTGCAATTTGTTCGAGGAGGGCGGCGATGGCATCGACATCTCCATAATCGATACGAAGATCTATTTTCTTTTGTTTGGCAGCCTCAATGGCAAATCCACACAGATTTCCCGCGGATATTGTATCCATGCCGAGACGATCACAAATATCGTTCAAATAAGCGATTTCTTCGATACTGTCGATCATGCAAAGACCGCCAAAAGCAAATATGGTCTCGTATTCCGGTCCTTCAATCATAAGACCGGCATGCCGCCCGCCAAGCAGCGTGGTCATCCGTCCACATGCGATAAAGCATTTCGAGCAGGCCCGCGGCTGAACACGGCACTGGTTGTGTAAGGCTTCCGAACCGATATTTTCCCATCGATCAAAAAAGCTTTCAGACCAATATTTTGTGGGAAACGCCCCGACTTGATTGATGGTTTTCACCATCATGGGTGTCCCCATGGCCTTGTAAGCCTGTACAATCGGGTTGTTTTTCGATTCTTCGGCAATCGTTTTTGAAAACTGCCGTACATGATCCTGCTGGAAAAGGGAACGCTTTTGATCTCCCTTGAATACGATGGCCTTGAGATTCTTTGATCCCATGACGGTACCGACCCCGGTCCTTCCGGCCGATCGCCAGTAATCGTTTTCGATAACGGCAAATCGAACCAGGTTCTCCCCTGCCGGACCGATGACAACGGCACCGGATTTTGTTGTCCCGGCGCCGACATTGCCGAATTTTTGCGTCACGGTATCTTGGGTTTGATACGTATCCATCCCCCAAATATCTGTAGCATCATTGAATTCGACACCATCAGGTTGTATGACGACCACCGTCGGTCGCTGACTTTTTCCGACAATGACAATGGCATCATACCCTGTTGAATCGATGGCTTCCGGTACTTTTCCGCCGGCATAAGATTCAGAAAAAAAACCGGTCTGGGGGGATTTGGCAAAGACACCATACCGGCTTGAACCCCATATCCGACTGTTGGTGATGGGCCCGGTTGCAAAAATCAGGCAATTATCCGGTGATAGAGGATCGACGCCTGGGGGATTTATGGAATAAAGGAGGTAAGAAGCCAGCCCCTTCCCGCCAAGATATTTCAAAAGGATCTCTTCGGTTAAGGTCCCCACATCAAAGTGATTGTCCGTGAGATTGATTTTCAAAAACCTTCCGTAAAAACCATCCATAAAGGTGCCTCCAGCTAAGGAAAAATCTTTGTTGTTAAGATCTGTATCGATAATTCGGGACGGAATTATGGCATAACACTTGATGCTTGTAAAGCCTTGACATTCAAACCTATAATGATCCGTTAAAATTGACATAACCCGGTTTTTTCTCTATGATCCTAAATAGAAAGCAAAACAGAAAAACCGACTTCAACCCCAAAAGCCAAACATTTTCAAAGAAAAGTTATTAGAAGCCATCTCAAAATAAAGATTTTGGTTCAAGATCAAGGCGGAGCCGAGTTTTAACCCGCAGACATAC